>JANPAK010000324.1:0-1580 GCA_031429925.1 Variovorax sp. | reverse complement strand
CGGCGGTACGACGACCGATGCGCAGCTTGGCAGACCGTGACCTTGGGTTTGCCGCAACTTCATCGGCATCAGGTGCCACAGCGCGACGCGTGACCAGATCAAACCGGGCGGCATCTTCAACGCGAGCGGGGGCATAGCGATTGGATTGTGCCTCGCCACCCGATGCCAGTTGAAAAAACCGCTTCACGATGCGGTCTTCTAACGAATGAAACGTGACTACGGCCAGCAGCCCGCCGGGTTTCAAGGCGCGTTCCGCCGCAGCCAGCCCTGCTGCCAATTCCGAAAACTCGGCGTTCACGGCAATACGAATGGCTTGAAAGCTGCGAGTGGCCGGGTGGCTTTGCCCCGGTTTCGGGCGGGGCAAGCAGCGTGCAACCAGTTCGGCCAAGCGCAGGGTTGTCGTGATTGGTTGGGTGGTACGGGCGGCCACGATGGCATAGGCAATCCGGCGCGAAGCGCGCTCTTCGCCGTAATGATACAGAACGTCAGCCAGATGTTCTTCGGACGCGGTGTTTACCAGATCAGCAGCAGTCGGGCCATCTGCCCCCATGCGCATGTCAAGTGGGCCATCTTTGGCAAAGGAAAAGCCACGCGATGCCTGATCCAGTTGCATCGACGATACGCCAAGATCCAGCACCACACCGTCAAGCGGTTGGCCTGCGAGGGTATCAAGATTGGAAAACGTACCTTCAACAAGCGCCAAGCGGTCACCATATTCGCCAGCCCAGCTTGCCGCCAATGCGAAGGCAGAAGGATCACGGTCAATACCGATAACGGTTTGCGCACCGGCGTCCAACAATCCACGGGCATAGCCGCCTGCACCAAAAGTGCCGTCCAGCCAGACGCCGGATACCGGCGCGACAGCCGCCAAAATGGGGCCAAGTAATACGGGAATATGCGGTGGACCAGCAGGCGGGCGGTCAGGGGTGGCATCGCCGTGGGGCATCATTTACGCCCCCGTTTTGTGTTTGCTAACCAGGGCAAGCACATCGCCGCCATCATCTTCTTCGTCTTCAGCCGCAAGTTCAGCCTCGTAAGTGTCGCGGCGGTACAGCTTGAAGCGGTTGGTCGCACCCGCAAAAGCTGCTTCTGCGCCACCCGACAGATCATCTGGCGAAAATCCCATCTTTTCGCGCACGCGCGGCGGCAAAACGATGCGGCCATCGTCATCAATTTCGATCGTCACCGATTGGGTGATCAACTCACGTTCGGCGCGCAAACGGGGCTTTTCGCCCTGCGGCATCGCCTCGATGTCGCGCGCCAAAGCATCGGCCCCGGCCTTGGAATAGCATTCAACGAAATTTCGGGATTTGCCGCCGTAAATCAACACGATCCGGGTACGGGGATTGTCTACGGTTGCAACATCTTCGCTGTCCAGAATACGGCGAAAGGCTGCCGGGATGGAAACCCGCGCCTTACCATCTACCTTTTGGTAGAATTCGCCCCTGAACGCTTCCGACACTGCCCTACCGTCCTTCACTGCCCCTTGCCACCCAGGCCCCTGCCCGCAACGCGCAGGCCCTGAAATGAAAATGGCGGACCGAGCTGCTGCCACTGCTCGATCCGCCAACTGTCCCATC
>JANPAK010000323.1:0-1751 GCA_031429925.1 Variovorax sp. | reverse complement strand
TGGCCGGCCTGCAGTTCGACGCCAGCGTGTATGTGCCGGCCGTGTCGGGCTACTACACGGCGCCTAACGGCCAGATGTTGAGCATGCCGTTCAACAGCAGCACAACCGTGCTTCACTACAACAAAGACGCCTTCAAGGCGGCGGGTCTGGACCCCAACAGTCCCCCAAAAACCTGGCCCGAAGTGGCACTGGCAGCAGCCAAGCTAAAGGCCAGTGGCCACAAGTGCCCCTTCACCACGGCCTGGCAAAGCTGGACGCAGCTTGAGAGCTTCAGCGCCTGGCACAACGTGGAATTTGCGACCAAGCGCAATGGCTTTGGCGGCCTCGACACACGGCTGGCCATGAACACGCCGCTGCACGTGCGGCACATCGAAAATCTGGCCAACATGGCCAAGCAGGGCCTGTTTGTCTACAAGGGCCGCAACAACAGCGCTGACGCGACTTTCCAATCTGGCGAATGTGCGATGTACACCGGCTCTTCAGCAGCCTACGGCGGCATCAAACGCAACCTGAAGGCCGAAGTGGCATCAGCACCCTGCCCTACTACCCTGACGTGCCAGGCTCGCCGCAAAACACCGTGATCGGCGGCGCCAGCTTGTGGGCCATGTCGGGCAAAAAGCCGGAGGACTACAAGGGCGTGGCGGGCTTTTACAAGTACCTGTCTGACGCCAATGTGCAGGCCCTCAGCCACCAGCAGACCGGGTATCTGCCCATCACCAGCGCGTCTTTTGGCATCACCGAAACATCTGGCTTTTACAAACAGAACCCGGGCACTGATGTGTCGGTGACGCAGATGATCCGCAAAACCACCGACAAGTCGCGTGGCATCCGGCTGGGCAATTTTGTGCAGATCCGCACCATCATCGACGAAGAACTCGAACAGGTATGGGCCGGCAAAAAGTCGGCCAAGGATGGACTGGATGCGATCAAAAAACGCGGCGACGAACAGCTTGAACGTTTCCAAAAGGACAACAAAGGCTGAGCGCGGACATGCGGGTCCGCAACCCGCGTGCTGCACGAGGGCCCGAGTGCGACTTCGCGCGCGAGGGCTCATCGCTGCGGTGGGCTTGCCACTTCCCCCTGACTGGAGCTGACCCTTGGCGGTAGAAAAGCGAGTTCGCTTCAAGAGCTGGTGGCTGCCTTGGGTGCTGGTGGCACCGCAGATGGCCATCGTGCTGGTGTTTTTCTTTTGGCCCGCA
Source organism: Variovorax sp. (assembly GCA_031429925.1). GTDB lineage: Bacteria > Pseudomonadota > Gammaproteobacteria > Burkholderiales > Burkholderiaceae_C > JANMDU01. The sequence goes on along the minus strand of JANPAK010000323.1, from coordinate 552 downwards.
GGCCAGGCTCTGTTCCAGAGCGTGTTGCGTGAAGACGCGTTTGGCACCAGCTCAGAATTTGTCGGGCTGGAGAACTTCCGCCGGCTGTGGGAAGACGACACCTACTTGGCGTCGTTTCGCACCACGGCGGTGTTCTCGGTTCTGGTGGCCGGCATTGGGCTGACGCTGTCGCTGTTGCTGGCGGTGATGGCCGACCGCATCGTCAAGGGCTCGGGCCTGTACCGCACGCTGTTGATCTGGCCTTACGCCGTGGCGCCAGCTGTGGCCGGCGTGTTGTGGTTGTTCATGTTTGCCCCAAGCATCGGCATTGTGAGTTTTTGGCTGCGTGCGGCCGGCATCGACTGGAATCACTTGCTCAACGGCACCCACGCGATGACCTTGATCGTGATGGCTGCCGTGTGGAAGCAGTTGTCCTACAACTTCCTGTTTTTCCTGGCCGGCTTGCAGTCCATCCCCAAGAGCCTGATCGAAGCCGCCGCCATCGACGGTGCCGGCACCTGGCGGCGCTTCTGGACGGTGCAGTTCCCGCTGCTGACACCGACGACATTTTTC
>JANPAK010000322.1:0-4025 GCA_031429925.1 Variovorax sp. | reverse complement strand
GAAGTTGCTCGAAGAGCGCATCGTCAAAATGTAGCGCAGCCGTGGGCGCAGCCACCGCGCCGGGGTGTTTGGCAAAGACGGTTTGATAGCGCTGCTCGTCTTCTTGTTCATCTTCATGAGTAATGTAAGGAGGCAGCGGCACATGGCCGAATTGCTCCATCACCCAATAGGGATCGTGGCTCAGCTCGAAGCGAAACAGTGCGCCATCCTCATCCGGCCAGCGGCCAATCAGCTGCGCGCGGATGATGTCTGAGCCATTGCCGTACAAGTGCACCCAATCGCCTAAGCGCGGCTTCTTGCTCACTTTCATGTGAGCGACCACTTCCTTGCCCGCGACGACGCGCTCGATCAGAAGCTCCAGCTTGCCGCCGGTGGCCTTCTCGCCAAAGAGGCGTGCCTTGACGACTTTGGTGTCGTTGAACACCAGCAAATCGCCAGTTTGCAGCAGATCGGGCAGCTCTCGGAAGACGCGGTGCGCAGGAGCAGATGCGCGGCCATCGAGCAAACGCGAGGCGGTGCGTTCAGCGGCTGGGTGTTGCGCAATCAGCTCGGGAGGCAGCTCAAAATCAAAATCTTGAGTGCTAAATTGCCAGCTAGGCCTTATGGAATCTGCGCGATTCGCTATTGAATTCATAGTGACTTGAGGGCTGGACGAGCCCGTTCCAAGAACGGTCGCCACCCGGTGCGGCAACTGACAAGGCACAATTATCCTATGCCTCGCAAAATCCCCGCGCCACCATCCGCCGCTGCTCAAGTGCCCGCCACGAAAGCGCCGCCTAAATCTGCCGTGGAAAAAGCACTGGATAAGATGGGGCTTCATCGCCCGATTGACTTTGCTTTGCACTTGCCGATCCGCTATGAAGACGAGACGAGAATCACGAAATTGGAAGACGCGCTCGATGGTGATAGCGCACAGATTGAGGGCGAGATCACGAGTTGCGAGATTGCGTATCGGCCACGTCGCCAGCTTGTGGCGATATTGAATGACGGCACAGATTCTTGCCAACTGCGGTTTTTTAACTTTTATCCCTCGCAGCAAAAGCAACTGGCGGTTGGTTCGCGCATGAGAGCACGGGGCGAACTACGCGGCGGTATGTTTGGTTGGCAAATGGTGCATCCGGTGTGTAAGGCCGCAAGCAGCGAACTGCCTACCTCGCTCACGCCTGTGTATTCCACCGTGGCTGGCTTGCCGCAGCCTTATCTGCGAAAAGCGGTGGTCAATGGCTTGGCGCGTGCGGAGAGCAGTGGGGCACTGCAAGAGACGATTCCGGAAGATGTTTTAAAGAAAATCGGCCAGTTGCCGGCATGGAATATGCGCGAGGCGCTATCATTTTTGCACTACCCAGCGCCCGATGTGACACTTGCGCAGTTTGAGGATCACACGCATCCGGCTTGGCAACGTCTCAAAGTGGAGGAGTTGTTGGCGCAGCAGCTCTCGCAGCTGACTTCCAAAATGGAGCGCGATGCCTTGCATGCACCGCGACTTGTCGCTCAGCGCGCAGGCCTGCACGAAAAGCTGTTGGCTGCACTGCCGTTCTCGCTGACGCAAGCCCAGCATCGCGTCAGCAACGAGATCGCGCAAGACTTGGCGCAAACCCGCCCGATGCATCGCCTGCTGCAAGGCGATGTGGGCTCTGGCAAAACCATCGTGGCCGCGCTGGCTGCTGCGATTTGTGTGGACGCAGGCCAGCAATGCGCCTTGATGGTGCCGACCGAGATTCTGGCCGAGCAGCATTTCCGCAAACTGGTGGTGTTGCTCGAGCCTCTGTTTGAACCCTTAAATTTGAAAGTGGCTTGGCTCACTGGCAGCCAAACCGCGAAGCAGCGCCGCGAAGCGCTTGCGCTGATCGAAAGCGGGCAAGCGGCCTTGGTGGTGGGCACACACGCCATCATCCAAGACAAAGTGATCTTCAAGAACCTCGCGCTCGCCATCGTCGATGAGCAGCATCGCTTCGGCGTGGCGCAGCGCTTGGCTTTGCGCGCCAAGATGAATGCGCCAGGCCATGAGCCGCATTTGCTGATGATGACCGCCACACCCATCCCGCGCACGCTGGCGATGAGCTATTACGCCGATTTGAATGTCTCCACCATTGATGAGTTGCCGCCCGGGCGCACGCCGATTGTCACTAAAGTGCTGGCTGAATCGCGCAAAGCGCAAGTGATTGAGCGCATCCGCGATCAGATTGCACAGGGTAGGCAGGTCTATTGGGTCTGCCCATTGATTGAAGAATCTGAAATGCTGGATTTGACCAATGCCACCGAGACCCATCTTGCGTTGACGCAGGCCTTTCCGGGGCAAATGGTTGGTTTGCTGCATTCGAGAATGCAGCCTTCAGAAAAGAAGGCTGTGATGCAGCTTTTCACTAGCGGAGAGATGAAGCTGCTGGTGAGCACCACAGTGATTGAAGTGGGCGTGGATGTGCCCAACGCCTCGCTGATGGTGATCGAGCATGCGGAGCGCTTTGGCCTGTCGCAGTTGCACCAATTGCGCGGCAGAGTGGGGCGCGGCTCAGCGGCATCCGCCTGCGTGTTGCTGTTTTCCACGGGGGAGAGTGGGCGTTTGGGTGATACCGCCAAGGCGCGGCTCAAAGCCATGGCTGAAACCAATGACGGCTTTGAAATTGCCCGTCTCGATCTCGAGATTCGCGGCCCTGGTGAGTTCCTCGGTGCGCGCCAAAGCGGGGCGGCACTGCTGCGCTTTGCGGATTTGGTGGAGGATGCCGCGCTTCTTGAGCGAGTGCGCGCTGCTGCGCCCTTGATGCTGCGTGAACACGCTGATCTGGCCGCGCTTCACATTGAAAGATGGATGGGCGCAAGAGTGGACTTCTTAAAAGCTTGATCAACTCGCGATCAACTTCTTGGCCTGACGAACCGCTTCAATCAAACTGCTGGCGTCAGCGATGCCTTGCCCCGCGATATCAAACGCCGTGCCGTGGTCTGGGCTGGCGCGAACCAAGGGGCGGCCTTGACCGTTGTGCAGGCCCAGCGTGACGTTGACACCCTTGTCAACGCCCAGATACTTCACCGGAATCAAACCTTGATCGTGATACATGGCGATCACCACATCAAATTTCTTGAAACCCCGCGCTTGCATGAAGATCGTGTCGGGCGCAAAGCTGCCTTGCACATCGATACCTTCGGCTTGGGCGGCAGCGATGGCGGGATGGATGATGTCGAGCTCTTCGCGACCAAACAAGCCCGCTTCGCCGGCGTGTGGATTCAAGCCAGCCACGGCAATACGCGGTGGACGGCCCAAGCTTTGACGCAGTGCAGCGTTGGAAATACGCAGCGTTTGCAGAACATTGTCTTGCGTGACCCGATCGATGGCCTCGCGCAAGCTGAGATGGATGCTGACCAAAACGGTGCGCAGCTCGTCGTTAGCCAACATCATCCTAACCGGCATCTGTGCCGGCGCAAGGCCAGCGAATGATGCCGCTTCAAACTGCAGCAGCTCGGTGTGCCCCGGAAAGCGGATCCCTGCTAGCCCCCAAGCCTCTTTGTTAATCGGTGCGGTGACCACGGCAGCCGCCTCGCCGCGCAGTGCCATGCCTGCGGCCTCGCGCACGCACTGTGCGGAGAATCTGCCAGCCAAATCGCTCACTTGCCCATAGGCAATCGGCGCAAGACGCTTGCCCTTTTCAAGTGAAAGTACGGGCAGCGCTGGATCGCTGCCTTCCCAAGCTTGCCCGGGTTGAGTGATTTCGCGAATCAAGACACCTTTGGCCAAGCTCGCGGCTCGCAGCATGACGCCAATATCACCGAGCACAAAGCAACCTGCCATCAACGATGGCGCCTGGAGCCAAGCTTTCGCGATAATTTCCGGGCCGATGCCGGCGGGGTCACCGAGTGTGATGACGGTGGGCAAGTGCTGTGTCATGCCTTGATTTCATCACACTTGTTGTGCCTCGATATCAAGGCCATGGGGATTGCGACCTTGTTAGCCGCGTAGGCCGAGCAATTCAACGTCGAATTTCAGCGTCGCATTCGGTGGAATGACCCCACCTGCGCCACGCGCGCCGTAGCCC
>JANPAK010000321.1:0-2096 GCA_031429925.1 Variovorax sp. | reverse complement strand
CACCTCGGTGCACCAGACCGGACCGCGCGAATGGCAGTCGAAGATAGGCAAGATTCCAGTGACAACGGCGTGAGGAATGAGGCGTGAGGAGTGAGGTAAATACGCGCGCTGATGCGCGGTTGGGTTTCACCTCGCGCCTCGCTTCTTACCCCTCACCCCTAGAAGTTCAATGGCGGGCCTCCCCGCATTGCATGGTAGTGAACCTGGTCAGGTCCGGAAGGAAGCAGCCACAGCTACTTACTGCAAGTGCCGGGGGTAAGGCTCGCCTCCTATTTGTAGTCTGGGGCGGCAATGAAAAAGATCGTTAGCACTATCCATTCTGTGACGATACAAATAAACCGAATCACAGAATCAAGCGAAATCAGATTCGTTCTGTCCTTAAATTTTAACGCGGTGTAACTTGTCAGCCACAACAGTCCTTGCGCGCAAATGGCGTCCCAAGACCTTCGCTGACGTTGCGGGGCAGGGGCACGTCGTTCGTGCCCTGGAGAACGCCCTGAATTCCGGGAAGCTCCACCACGCCTTCCTCTTTACGGGCACCCGGGGCGTCGGCAAGACGACCATCGCGCGGATTTTTGTCAAGGCGCTGAACTGTGAGAAGGCAGTGAGCGCCGAGCCCTGTGGCGTTTGTTCCAGTTGCCTCTCCATTGACCAGGGGCGCTTCGTGGATTTTCTGGAGGTTGATGCGGCGTCCCGGACGGGCGTCGACGATGCTCGGGAACTGCTCGATAACGCCCAGTACACGCCCGCTGCAGGCCGGTACAAGGTCTACCTCATTGATGAAGTGCACATGCTCTCCAAGGCCGCTTTCAATGCCTTGCTGAAGACCCTCGAAGAGCCGCCGCCCCATGTCAAGTTCCTGCTGGCAACCACGGACCCGCAAAAGATTCCCGTCACCGTGCTGTCGCGCTGCCTCCAGTTCAACCTGAAGCGTCTGCCCCTGGCAACGATAGTCGAGCGGTTGACGCTGGTTTGTGGCAGCGAGGGGATCAGCGCCGAGCAGGGCGCTTTGGTGCGCCTGGCCCGCGCCGCCGCGGGCAGCATGCGGGATGCTCTCAGTCTGCTGGATCAGGCCCTGGCGTTCGGCGATGGCGCCTTGCGGGATGCGGACGTGGCCGAGATGCTCGGCAGCCTGGATCGGGGCAAGCTTACGGCTCTGCTGGAGGCGCTGGCCGTAGCCGATGCCCCCGCGCTTCTGGCCCAGGTGCAGTTGCTGGATGAACTGGCGCCGGACTACGGTGACGTCCTTGCCGGGCTCGCTACGTTGCTGCAACAGGTTGCTGTGGTGCAGGTGGCTGGCGCCAAGGCGCTGGACACGGAAACCGCAGTGGAGGATGAGGTCGCCCTGCTGGTCCGGCTGGCGGGTCAGGTAGCTCCGGAAACGGTGCAGCTGATGTACCAGATCGCAGTTATGGGTCGCCGGGATCTGGCCCTCGCTCCGGACCCCCGCACCGGCTTCGAGATGGCCTTGCTCCGCATGGTGGCCTTTCACCCGGAGCGCTTGCCGCAGCCGGCAGTCACCACTGCCGCCACTGCTCCGGTCCGAGCGGCCCAGCCCGCGGCCCAGCCCGCGGCCCAGCCCGCGGTGAGGCCCGCCGCCTCGGTGCCCTCAGCGGTGGTCCCCACCGGCAAACCGGCGGATATTGGCAACTGGTCCGCGTTCATTGCCGGACTTAGTGTGGATGGTGCTGCCCGTGAGCTGGCGGCGCATTGTGCCGTCGTTAGCCAGTCGCCATTTGAACTTCGACTCACTCTCGACAAGCGCAACGGGCACCTGCTGACCGAAAACCTGCAGTCCCGGCTGACGGCCGCGCTGCGTGAGCGGCTGGGCAGTGGCGTGAAAGTGTTGTACGCCGTTGCCGAGGTGCCCCAGGAAACTCCAGCCGCGTTGCAGGCAAAAACCGATGACGACGATCTGCGCCGGGCCCGTGAGTTGATCGCTGCAGACAGCAACGTCCGGCAGATGACCGAGATGTTCGGTGCAGAGGTCATTCCCGAGTCCGTCCGCAAGAACCCGAATCCGCCAACCAGGAAGTAAGCAGTCCATGAAACCCGATCTCGGCAGTTTGATGAAGCAGGCCCAGATGATGCAGGCC
>JANPAK010000320.1:0-19340 GCA_031429925.1 Variovorax sp. | reverse complement strand
CCCTATGAGCACCGCACCGCGCTGGATGAAGTGGTGCAAATGATGGGCGGCTTGGCCTATATGACGGGGCCAATTGGCCAGCCACTGCGAGCGGGCAGCAGCGTGAACGACATCATGGGCGGTTTGTTTGGCGGTATTGCTGCGATGGCCGCACTCAAAGAGCGCGAGCAGACGGGGCTCGGTCAAAAAGTCCAATCGGCCTTGTTTGAAAACAACATCTTCCTGATCGCGCAACACATGCTGCAGTACGCAGTTACCGGCGTGCCCGCCGAGCCGATGCCGAGCCGCATCTCCGCATGGGGCGTGTACGACGTCTTCACCGTGAAAGATGGCGAGCAAATTTTTCTCTCGGCGGTCAGCGACAAGCAGTGGGAGGTGTTTTGTCGGGTGTTGAATTTCCTGGATCTGTATGCGGACCCTCGCTACACGAGCAACAACGCGCGGGTCAGCGAGCGCGCCACGCTCATCCCGCTGCTGCGCGAACGCTTGAAAACCCATAGCGCGGCTGAGCTCACGGTCATATTTGAAGACAATGGCCTGCCGTATGCACCCATTAACCGCCCCGAAGAGTTGGTCAACGACCCGCATCTCAAAGCCACTGGCGGTCTCACGCCAATGCAGCTGCCCGATGGCCGAGTCACAGACACCGTGCTCTTCCCGTTCACGTTGCATGGCAAGCAGCCCGGCCTGCGCATGAACCCCCCAAAACTAGGGGAACACAGCATGGAAATCCTGCAAAGCTTGGGTTACAGTGAAGAACAGGTTCGGCACATGCTATCAAATAAATAGCATCTTGCGCAATAAGCACAATGCAAAAATTCATTTCTGATCAAAAATGATCGGAAAAACTTACTTGGAAACACGCATGACCGCATCAACATCTGTGAGCCGCCGCCACCTCCTCGTCGCTGCCAGCGCAGCAGCTCTCCCGTTGCCCAGCTTCGCCCAAAGCGGGACCGTGAAATTCATTCTCCCCGTGAGCGCAGGCTCTGGTGTGGACGGCATCGCACGCGCCAGCAGTGCCCAGCTTGCCAAAGCACTTGGGCAAAACGTCGTCATCGAAAACCAGCCGGGTGCCGGTGGCGTGGTCGGCACGCAGTCGCTCATCAAATCCGCGCCCGATGGTCAAACGCTCTCGATGGTGTACAACAACCATGTGATCTATCCCAGCGTGATCAAAAACTTAAGTTTTGATGCTGTGGCCGATATCACGCCGATTGCCGTGATCGCCTACACCCCGCTGGTGCTGATCGTGAACCCGAAAGTGCCCGCCCAGAATTTGCTTGAGTTCGTGGCCTTGCTCAAGAAGAACCCAGGCAAATATAACTACGCATCTAGCGGCAACGGCACGATCTTGCACCTCGCGCCCGAGTTGTTTAAAGACGTGACCGGCACGTTCAGCACCCATATCCCTTACCGTGGGTTTGCACCCATGCTGCAAGACATCGTGAGCGGCCAGGTCGATTGGGGCGTCAGCGCTCTGCCGGCTGCTCTTTCGCAGATCAGGGCTGGAAATGTGCGCGCACTGTGCATCCCCATGATGCAGCGAAGCCCGGCCGCGCCTGAGATTCCAACATCTGCTGAAGCAGGCGTGCCCAAATACCAGCTCGACGCTTGGATCGCGTGCGTGGGCCCCAAGGGCTTGCCCACCGCCGCTGTGCAGCGCATCAATGCGGCGCTGCGCACGGCTTTCGCCACAGACGAGGTCAAAGAAGCGATGGCCAAACAAGGCAATATCGTCAACATCAGCTCGCCCGAATTCGCCCTCGAGCATTTCAAGAAAGAGCTGTTGCGGTACGGCGCTTTGGTCAAGAAGGCTGGTGTTGTGCCCGCTTGACGTTGTTGGCGCGATGGGATGGGGTCGACCCACCCACGATAGCCTTCTAAGAATGCGCCAAACACAGGCCGAGCAGAGCGCAAACCCAAAACTGCAATTGCTCACGCGCTGTAGATATCCCCTACACTTATCGCTATGCTCTGGGTCAAAGCCTTCCATATCGTCTTCGTCGCCAGCTGGTTTGCCGGTCTGTTTTACTTGCCGCGCATTTTCGTTAACCTCGCGCAAGTGCCAGAAGGCTCTGAGGCTGAAAAGCGACGCCTCTTGCTGATGGCACGCAAGCTGTTCAAGTTCATGACCCTTCTCGCGGTTCCCGCCATCGCGCTAGGAATCTGGCTCTGGCTTGGCTATGGCATTGGGCGAGGTCAAGGCTGGATGCATGTCAAACTGCTTCTGGTGGTGTTGGCGATCGGCTATCACCACGGTTGCAACGTGATTTTGAAGAAGTTTGAGCGCAACGCGAATACTCGCAGCCACATTTGGTATCGCTGGTTCAATGAGGTGAGTGTGATCATCATGACAGTCACCGTGATCTTGGTGGTCGTGAAACCATTCTGAGGGGCACAGATGCAGCCGCACCGTAGCTCAGCAACTTTGCTGGCACCGCTGTTTGCTCTGCTGATTGTCTATGCCAGCCTGTATCCGTTTGACGGGTGGCGAAATCAAGGCATCAATCCGTTTCTTTTCCTCAATGCACCCTGGCCGCGCTATTGGGCTCGCTTCGATGTCGCATTCAACTTCATCGGCTATGCGCCGCTGGGCTTTTTGCTGACCTTGGCGTGGCTGCGAACGCGACTCATGTCTCATCCTGCGATCTGGGCGGCCGTTGCGTGCAGCTTGTTGTCCTTGATGATGGAGGCGCTGCAGAGCTATTTGCCGGAGCGGGTACCACAGCTGTCGGATTGGCTTTTGAATACGGGTGGCGCCTTGACGGGAGCGATTGCTGCTTTGGCGTTGGAGCGGATGGGTGTGCTTGATCGGTGGACTCGATTTCGTGCGCGTTGGTTCGTTCGCGATGCGAGGGCGCCGTTGGTTTTGTTAGCACTTTGGCCGGCAGCTTTGTTGTTTCCGCCGGCCGTGCCACTGGCGCTGGGCCAGATTCGCCGCCGCTTGCACGAATCGCTCAATGATTGGGTCGAAGGCACGCCTTTTGCATCGCTGATCGACGAGCCAGGTGCCTATTTGCTGCCTCTTTCTAATATGGGGGAGCTAATCTGCGTCGCATTGGGTTTTGTGATCCCATGCCTTTTGGCCTATTCGATCACCTTAGGCTGGCACAGGCGTGCTTTGCTTTGGCTGGTCGGCGCGGCGGCGGCACTGGCGGCGAGTAGCCTTTCAGCGGCCATGAGCTACAGCCCGGAGCACGCTTGGGCATGGCTCAGCCTAGCCACGCAAGTCGGCTTGGCGCTTGGGCTATTCGCGGCGCTCTTATGCTCGGTATTGCCACGCCGGTGGTGCTTGGCGCTTTTGATTGCCGCGCTTGTCTGGCAGCTCAGCTTGATCAATGCCGCACCGGAAACACCATACTTCGCGCAGACGCTGCAAAGCTGGGAGCAGGGCCGCTTTATACGTTTCCATGGCCTAGCCCAATGGCTGGGGTGGCTCTGGCCTTATGCGGCGCTGTTGGTGGCGCTGATGGTCTTAAGCCAGCGCGATATCGCCGCGCGCCGATAAAATGTGGCCATGACTCCTCTAACGCCTCCTTCTTATTTTCAGCGGCACATCTTTTTTTGTACGAATCAGCGCGATGCGGGGGAGGCAAGTTGTGCCGAGCACCGTGCCAAGGATGCGCAAAAGCACTGCAAACAGGCGGTGAAAGCGGCCGGGCTCAGCGGGCCAGGCAAAGTGCGCGTGAATGGTGCCGGGTGCCTCGATCGATGCGCGGGCGGGCCCGTCTGCGTGGTCTATCCTGACGGCGTTTGGTACACCTACGTGGACGAACACGATATCGATGAGATCGTGGATTCGCACCTGAAGAATGGACAAGTCGTTGAACGCCTCTTGCTGCCTGCTCACATCGGCAAGTAGGCACCGCGGATGAATTCCCAGACAGAGCGACTAATGCTCGAGGGTGCCGCCGGCCGCATCGAAGCTTTGCGCGATGCCCCCGATGGTGCAAGCAAGGGCTTGGCGATCATCTGCCACCCACACCCGTTGTTTGGCGGCACGATGGACAACAAGGTCGTGCAAACACTTGCCCGCGCATGCGTGCAAACCGGGTGGACGGCGCTGCGCTTTAATTTTCGCGGCATTGGGCAGTCGCAGGGCGCTTACAGCGAAGGCGTTGGCGAAGCTGAGGATTTGCGTGGCTTGATGGCGCAGCTTGCTTCGCCGGGCTCAGCGCTCATGCTGGCTGGATTTTCTTTTGGTTCGTTCGTTGCGTCGCAAGTCCTTCATGAGGCGGCGCAGAACCACGACCTGCAAAAGATCGTTTTGGTTGGTACCGCTGTGTCGCGGTTTGCTGTGGAAGCTATCCCGAGCGAGCTGCACGACAGGCTACTCTTGGTTCATGGCGAGCACGACGATACCGTGCCCTTGGCCAGCATCATGGGCTGGGCTCGGCCACAAGTGATTCCGGTCACGGTTGTGCCAGGAGGCGGGCATTTTTTCCACGGACAGTTACCTCTTCTTCGTGGCTTGGTGGTTCGGCACCTTCGTTCGTGAACTACAATGTCGATATGAATTTGATAGCGTTTCGCGCAATATTGGTAAGGGCTAGCGCCCTTTTTTCTTTGTCATTGGCGCTGTCCGCGGCGGCGCAGAGCCTGCAGGGCCCGGAAGTGGCTGCACGTGCCTATTTGTTATTGGACGTCACTGCAAACCAGGTCTTGGTGGAAAAGGATGCTGATCAGTCCGTTGAGCCAGCAAGCTTGACCAAGTTGATGACAGCTTATGTTGTCTTTGATGCATTGCGCGGCAAGCGCATCACACTGGATCAAGCCTTTGCTGTCAGCGAGCGGGCGTGGAAGATGCCCGGCAGCCGGATGTTTATCGAACCGCGCATGCGTGTCAAGGTCGAGGATCTATTGAAAGGCATGATCGTTCAATCAGGCAACGACGCGACAATCGCTCTGGCGGAGGGCCTAGCCGGTAGCGTTGAGCGATTCGTGCAGCTGATGAATGAACAAGCCAAGGCCTTGGGAATGACCAAGACGGTCTACAAGAATCCCGAGGGCTTGACTGAAGCTGGCCACACGACAACCGCACGTGATCTGGCGGTGTTGTCGATGAGACTGATGCGCGAATTTCCTGAATACACGCCTATATATGCGATCAAAAAGTATCGAATGGAGGGGAGCCCGGCGGCAAATGACACGAATCGCAACCTGCTGCTGTTTCGCGACCCCACTGTTGATGGCCTCAAAACCGGTCACACAGATGCGGCTGGCTATTGTTTGATTGCCACGGCAAAGCGTGATTTTCCTGGCGTCGGGACGCGCCGCCTGATATCAGTGGTTTTGGGTGCAGCCAACGAAAATGCGCGTGCCAATGAAAGTCAGAAGCTACTCAATTGGGGATACGCGGCGTTTGAGGCGGTTAAGCTGTTTGATGCCAATCAGGCCGTCGTAAGCGCTCCAGTTTGGAAGGGCAAGACATCATCTGTGAGGCTGGGCAACGCAGTAACTGCTTACATCGTCGTAGTGCCCGTGGGCAGTGCAAACAAGATCAAAACGCAAATATCACGACCAGAGCCCCTACTGGCACCTCTAGTGAAGGGCCAGCCAATTGGGACCTTGAAGGTGGCGATGGGCGAGCAGCCATATGTCGAGCAACCGTTATTTGTTCTCGATACAGTAGAGCAGGCGGGGTGGTTCGGTAGGTCATGGGATGCGGTGCGCTTGTGGGTCAAGTAAAAACGCGCTATAATCAAAAGCTCTGCGCATTTCCGCGCGGAGACTTTTAACAGTCTTTCACGTCGCCGGCTTACCTTCATGGGTGAGTTGGCCGCTAGTCACCAATTGAAGTGGCAGCGGTGAAAGTTACGGAGAAAACAATGAGCAGCAGCAACCGTTTGGGTTTGCTGGGTCGCAAGGTCGGCATGATGCGCGTTTTCACGGATGATGGGGATTCAGTCCCAGTCACCGTGGTCGATGTGTCTAACAACCGCGTGAGCCAAGTCAAATCCGCTGAGAACGATGGCTATGTGGCCTTGCAGGTCACATTCGGTCAGCGTCGCGCCTCGCGCGTGACCAAGCCCATCGCTGGACACCTTGCCAAGGCAGGTGTGCAAGCCGGTGAAATCATCCAAGAATTTCGCGTCGCTAATGAAGTCGCAGCTGCTCATGCAGCCGGCTCAGTGATTGCTGCCCAGGCTGTGTTTGCAGTCGGCCAACAGGTGGATGTGCAAGGCACTTCCATCGGTAAAGGCTTCACCGGTACGATCAAGCGTCACAACATGCGCTCGCAGCGCGCGTCGCACGGTAACAGCCGTTCGCACAACGTGCCTGGCTCGATCGGTATGGCGCAAGATCCTGGCCGCGTGTTCCCGGGTAAACGCATGTCCGGTCACCTCGGCGATGTCACCAAGACCGTGCAAAACCTCGATGTCATCCGCATTGACGAAGCTCGTCAATTGCTGCTGATCAAAGGCGCAGTGCCTGGCTCCAAGGGTGGCTTTGTCACCGTGAGCCCCGCTGTGAAAGCCAAAGCTGTGAAAGGGGCCAAGTAATGAAATTGGATCTCCTCAACGATCAAGGCCAAGCTGCTTCCCAGTTTGATGTGCCCGAGACCGTGTTTGGCCGTGAATACAACGAAGCCCTGATTCATCAGATCGTCGTTGCTTATCAAGCTAACGCCCGTCAAGGCACCCGCGCTCAAAAAGACCGCGAGCAAGTGCATCACTCCACCAAGAAGCCGTTCAAGCAAAAAGGTACGGGCCGCGCACGCGCCGGTATGACGTCCTCGCCCCTGTGGCGCGGAGGCGGTCGTATTTTCCCGAACATGCCTGACGAAAACTTCACGCAGAAAATCAACAAGAAGATGTATCGCGCCGGCATGGCCAGCATCTACTCTCAGTTGGCTCGTGAAGGTCGCCTGATGGTGGTCGATTCGATCAAGGTCGACTCGCCTAAAACCAAGGCATTCGCCGCCAAACTCAAAAGCATGAACCTGTCCAATGTACTGGTGATTGCTGATGAGGTGGATGATAACCTCTACCTCGCCTCGCGCAATCTGCCCGGCGTGCTCGTTCTCGAGCCACGTTATGCAGACCCGCTGTCTTTGGTTCACTACAGCAAGGTGCTGATGACCAAAGCCGCAGTCGAGAAACTTAAGGAGATGTTCGCATGAGCACCCTGAAATTTGACGAAGGCCGTTTGATGCAGGTGCTGATCGCGCCTATCGTGTCCGAAAAAGCCACGATGGTTGCTGACAAATCAAACGCTGTTGTATTCAAAGTCTTGCAAAACGCGACCAAGCCCGAGATTCGGGCTGCTGTTGAACTGATGTTCAAGGTGCAGGTCAAGGGCGTATCCGTTCTAAATACCAAGGGCAAAACCAAGCGGTTTGGCAAATCCGTGGGTCGTCGTGACAACCTTCGTAAGGCCTACGTGACGCTCGTGCCCGGTCAAGAGCTCAATCTATCTGGGGAGGCTGCTTAATCATGGCCATCATCAAGATGAAACCGACCAGCCCCGGCCAGCGCGCCGTGGTCAAGGTCACCCGTGAGCACCTTCATAAAGGTGAGCCTTACGCTCCTCTTCTGGAGCCGCAGTTCCAAAAAGCTGGCCGTAACAACAACGGTCACATCACCACGCGCCACAAGGGTGGTGGTCATAAGCACCACTATCGCGTGGTCGACTTTAAGCGCAACAAAGACGGCATCGCTGCCAAAGTGGAGCGTATTGAATACGATCCCAACCGCTCTGCGCACATTGCTCTTGTCTGTTATGCCGATGGTGAGCGGGCATACATCATCGCACCGCGTGGTGTTGAGCCAGGCACCAGCTTGATGAACGGCGCTGAAGCCCCGATTCGCGCTGGGAACACCTTGCCGATTCGCAATATTCCTGTGGGTTCAACCATCCACTGCATCGAATTGCAGCCTGGCAAAGGTGCTCAAATCGTGCGCTCCGCCGGGACTTCGGCGACGCTTCTGGCGCGAGAAGGAACGTACGCCCAAGTTCGTATGCGTTCAGGTGAGGTTCGCAAGATCCACATTGAATGCCGTGCCACTATTGGTGAAGTTGCCAATGGCGAGCACAACCTGCGCGTGATCGGTAAAGCTGGCGTCAAGCGTTGGATGGGCATTCGCCCCACGGTGCGTGGCGTTGCCATGAACCCGGTTGACCACCCGCATGGTGGCGGCGAAGGCCGTACCGGTACTGGTGGTGAGCCGCGTGACCCATGGGGTAATTTGACCAAAGGCTATCGCACCCGTAGCAATAAGCGCACGCAGGTGATGATCATCTCGCGTCGCAAGAAGTAAGGGTAAATTGAAATGACACGTTCCCTCAAAAAAGGCCCTTTCGTTGACCATCATCTGATGGCCAAGGTTGAAAAGGCGATTGCTATCAAAGACAAGAAGCCCGTTAAGACGTGGTCGCGCCGTTCAATGATTCTGCCTGAATTCATTGGTCTGACGATCGGTGTGCACAACGGCAAGCAACACGTTCCGGTGTACGTGAGCGACCAGATGGTCGGGCACAAACTTGGCGAATTTGCGCTGACCCGCACGTTCAAAGGCCATCCGGCTGACAAAAAAGTCGTGAAGAAGTAAAGGAATCTAACTATGGAAACCAAAGCAACTTTACGTGGGGTTCGCCTCTCGGCAGACAAAGGCCGTTTGGTGGCTGACATGATTCGCGGCATGCCCGTTGACCGTGCACTCAACACCTTGACTTTTGCTCGCAAGAAAGCCGCTGTCATCGTGAAAAAAGTGCTCGAATCGGCGATCGCCAATGCTGAACACAATGATGGTGCTGACATTGATGAGTTGAAGGTGAAAACCATTCACATCGAGCAAGGCACTGTACTCAAGCGATTCACCGCCAACGCAAAAGGCCGTGGTAACCGCATCGTCAAACCTACCTGCCACATTTATGTGGTGGTTGGCAACTGATTCGAAGGACGAAACACAATGGGACAAAAAATCCACCCAACCGGTTTTCGCCTTTCGGTGAGCCGCAATTGGTCCAGTCGCTGGTATGCCAGCAACTCCGACTTTGCTGGCATGCTGGCAGAAGACATTAAGGTTCGTGAATACCTCAAAGCCAAGCTCAAGAATGCCGCTGTATCGCGTGTCTTGATCGAGCGACCTGCAAAAAACGCGCGCATTACTATTTTTTCCGCCCGCCCAGGCGTGGTGATCGGTAAAAAAGGCGAAGACATTGAGAACTTAAAGAAAGAACTCTCTGCCAAACTAGGCGTGCCCGTCGCGGTGAACATCGAAGAAGTGCGAAAGCCCGAGATTGATGCCAAATTGATTGCTGATTCAATCACGCAACAGTTGGAAAAGCGCATTATGTTCCGCCGCGCCATGAAGCGTGCGATGCAAAACGCGATGCGTATGGGTGCTCAAGGCATCAAGATCATGTCGTCTGGTCGGTTGAATGGTATCGAAATTGCACGTTGTGAGTGGTATCGCGAAGGTCGTGTGCCTCTTCACACTCTGCGGGCTGACATTGATTACGGCACCTCAGAAGCCAAGACGACCTATGGCGTGATCGGCGTGAAAGTCTGGGTTTACAAGGGGGATACCTTGGGCCGCAATGACCTTCCCGTCGTGCAAGAACCTCGTGGTGACGAAGAGCGTAAGCCGCGCGGCCCGCGTCGGGATGACCGTGGCGGACGTGGTGACGCACGTCCTCCTGCACGTGGTGCGCGCCGCCCTGCTGGCAGCAATTCCGCGCCAGCCGATGGCAGCGACAAACCTGCAGAGGCCGGTGCTGCTGATGTTAAAACTACCGTTAAGCGCGTTCGCAAAGTGACCGCGCCTGCCTCCACAGACGGTGGCCAAGCCTAATCTGGAGAAAATAAATGTTACAACCAGCTCGTCGAAAATACCGCAAAGAGCAAAAAGGCCGCAATACCGGCGTGTCCCCTCGTGGAACGTCAGTGGCTTTTGGAGACTTTGGTCTCAAATCAACAGAGCGTGGCCGTCTTACGGCGCGCCAGATCGAGGCAGCACGCCGAGCCATTTCACGTCACGTCAAACGTGGCGGCCGAATTTGGATTCGCATGTTCCCGGACAAGCCGATCTCTACCAAACCAGCCGAAGTCCGTATGGGCAATGGTAAAGGCAACCCAGAGTACTACGTCGCGGAAATCCGGCCAGGCAAAGTGCTGTATGAAATCAATGGCGTTCCGGAGGCGTTAGCTCGTGAAGCTTTCACTTTGGCTGCTGCCAAGCTGCCCCTGCGCACCACATTCGTGGCTCGCATGCTCGGTCAATAAGGCGGGAGAAAACATATGAAAGCCAAAGAGCAACGCAAAGAACTGCGCGCCAAAGATGCTGCAGGCCTCGTCACGGAAGTGAAGGCGCTGCAAAAAGCCCATTTTTCACTGCGCATGCAAAAAGCGACGCAGCAACTCAACAACACTTCTCAGTTGCGCGTTACGCGCCGTGCAATTGCACGTGCCAAGACGCTCGCAGTTGAGCAAGCCGCCAAGTAATCAGGAGCCCACATGACGGAAGCCAAAAAATCCCTCAAGCGCACCTTGATTGGCAAGGTGGTCAGCGACAAACGTGCCAAAACCGTAACGGTGTTGGTCGAGCGCAGTGTAAAACACGAGCTGTACAGCAAAATCGTAGTGAAATCTAGCAAGTATCACGCCCACGACGAAAAGGGCGAGTACAAGACGGGTGATACCATCGAAATCACAGAGTCGCGTCCGATTTCCAAGACCAAGAATTGGGTTGTAACTCGATTGGTGCAAAAGGCAATTGACGTCTGATAGCGACTCGGCTGTACAGAGTGCACGGGGTCATTGACCTAGCGCTCTGCGACAAGCAGGTAAACGGCTCGCTATGTGGGCCGTTTGCGTTTCAGGATTAGCCTTCTGCTGCATAGCAAAAGCACCAACCACTTGAACACATCTAGGTGAAACCACATGATCAAAATCGGCGACAAAATACCCGCAGGCACTTTGATGGAGTACTCCGAAGTCGAGGGTGAGGGTTGCTCAATCGGCCCGAACGCTGTGGACACCACCAAAGCCAGCGCAGGCAAGACTATTGCTCTTTTCGCACTGCCCGGTGCGTTCACGCCCACATGCTCGGCAAAACACGTACCAGGGTATGTTGCGCAGTACGAAGAGCTGAAGCGCGCTGGCGTAGATGAAATCTGGTGCGTCAGCGTGAACGATGCTTTTGTGATGGGAGCTTGGGCGCGTGACCAAAAAACCGGTACTAAAGTGCGCATGCTTGCGGATGGGAGCGCCGCCTTCACGCAAGCCACCGGCCTGACCTTAGACTTGACAGCGCGCGGCATGGGTTTGCGCTCAGACCGTTATTCGATGCTTGTGAAAGATGGCGTCGTTATGACGATCAACCGCGAAGCGCCGGGCAAATTCGAAGTCAGTGACGCGGCCACCATGCTGGCACAAACCAAGGCTTGACCGTCAATATGCGTTGCACGGACTGCTGTTGTATCAATAGCAATCTGATTCGGTTCTGTGACGGCGATAGACGCAATACATGAAAAAGGTATCTACAAACCCCGCCACATGAGGCGCGGTTGCAGCACCACTTGCCCGACTTGGGTGGATTGGTGCTGACGGCCTTCATGCAGATGCTGGGTAATGTACTCAGCGCAAGCTTGACCGATTCGTTCACCGTCGATGTGCATCGTGCTTAAGCCCCCTGCGCAATACCTGCCAACCGGGAAATCGCCAAAGCCGAGCATGCCCACCTCACCAGGTAAAACGCAGCCCAAACGTTTTGCGGCAAGCAAAGCGCCTGTGCCGAGCAGGTCGTTAGCGAAGCCGATGCCGCAGAGAATAGGACGAGGTTGCTTTTCGTGCCAACGCGAGAAGCATTCTGCGCCAGTCACTATTGGATCCCCCAAACTCGCGCGCCAATGCTCAGCCCGAATCCCCAAGGTTTGTGCTGCTCCCAAAAAGCCTTCGGCACGCTCGTGAGCGCGGAAGTCGTCTTCCACGCCAGTATCTATGAAACACAGTCGCCGATAGCCGCGTTCGATTAATGCTTGCGCCATGGCGGCGCCAACACGGGAATGATCAAAGCCAATCTGCTGAAAACGATGCGGCTCGTGCGCGGGGCTTTGATCCCACATTTCAACGATCGGTGTACCCCGCACTTGAGCAGCAAACAAAAGCTGCTCGGTCGCAGGGGTGTGCAAACGACCGGTCACAACGACTGCCGCGGGCGCCCAACCCAAGACGGTTCGAACTTGCTGCTCCTCTAACGATAAAGAATAGCCCGTGCTGGACACAAGCATATGTAAGCCCTTGGCCTGCAAAGTTTCCCCTAGGCCATGCAAGCTATCCGCAAAGATGGAATGGGTCAGATTTGGAACAATAACTGCTACTGCAAGCGATCGCCCACTTGCAAGACTACCCGCTTGAAGATTAGGGCTGTACCCTGTGTGCAGCAGGGCATCGGATATCTTCCGAGCTGTAACTGCTGATACCCGCTCGGGAGACCGTAGATACCGAGAAATCGTCATGGTAGTCACGCCCGCGTGTTCGGCCACATCCGCCAAGGTTACGCGTCCATGTCCTCGCCTGCTTACCTCATGTCGTCTAGATGATATGGATGTAAGAATAGGGTTTGTCACAATAACAACACTCGTAATCACGCATTAAAGTTCAAATGTTAGCGCTAACAAAACTATAGCAACAGACATGAAAACCCTAGCTGATCTCCGTAGCCGCCGTTGGTTTGACGACCAAGGCATGCGCGGCTTTGCGCATCGCCAGCGTATGCAGCAGCAGGGGTTCAGGCGGGAAGACATCATGGGCAAACCCATGATTGCGATTTTGAACACATGGAGCGATTTGTCGCCATGCCACGCGCATTTGCGCGAGCGTGCCGAGAGCGTCAAAAAAGGCATCTTGATGGCCGGCGGCTATCCGGTCGAGCTGCCCGCGATGAGTTTGGGCGAAGTGATGGTCAAGCCCACCACGATGCTCTACCGCAACTTTTTGGCGATGGAGGCTGAAGAGCTGCTGCGTAGCTTGCCGTGTGATGGAGCGGTGTTGCTCGGTGGTTGCGACAAAACTACACCTGGTTTGCTAATGGGTGCGATCAGCATGGATATCCCAGCGATTTTTTGCCCCGCTGGCCCAATGCTCAATGATCGGCATGTACGAGACGGCATTCACCGTGCTATCGGCGCAGGGACGCATACGCGCATGTTCTGGGACGAATACCAAGCCGGCAATTTGAGCAAAGCCGAGCTGCAGGAGATGGAGGGCCGCATGACACGGGCCCCCGGCACATGCAACACCATGGGCACCGCCAGCACCATGACGGGCATGACAGAAGCCCTCGGCATGGCGCTGCCCGGCAGCACCAGCATACCCGCGATGGATGCAGCACACCCGCGCATGGCGACCAGCTGCGGCGAGCGCATCGTACATATGGTCTGGGAAGATTTGAAGCCCTCCAAACTCATCACGCGCGGTAGTTTTCAAAACGCGCTGGCTGTGCAAATGGCGCTGGGCGGCAGCACCAATGCAGCAGTGCATGTGATTGCGATGGCGCGTCGTGCGGGGGTTGATCTCACGCTAGATGATTTGGATGCGATGAGCAGGCGCGTGCCGGTAATCGCTAATCTCTTCCCAAGTGGCGATCGATTGATGGAAGATTTCTACTACGCAGGTGGTTTGCCTGCACTGATGAATGTGATTCGCGCCGAGTTGTCGCTGGGTGAAATGACAGTCACGGGAAAAACAATTCAAGACAACATCTCAAAAGCAGAGGTGCATGACGCGCAAGTGATTCGCCCACTGGACAAGCCCGTCGCAGATGGCGCACTCGCGGTGCTGCGTGGCAATCTCGCGCCTAATGGTGCAGTAATGAAGCCCGGAGCAGCTGAGAAAAAATTCTTGGCGCACACCGGCAAAGCGCTGGTGTTTGACAGCCAACCTGAGATGCTGAAAGCGATGGCGGACGAATCACTCGATGTGAATGAGGACACTGTACTCGTGCTGCGCAACGCCGGCCCCGTGGGCGCGCCAGGCATGCCGGAGTGGGGTGGTTTGCCCATTCCGAAAAAACTCCTTAAGCGCGGTGTGCGCGACATGCTGCGCTTATCCGATGCTCGCATGAGCGGCACGCACTATGGTGCTTGCGTATTGCACATATCGCCCGAAAGTGCCGTTGGCGGCCCACTGGCATTGGTGCAAACCGGTGATGTGATCGAAGTTAACGTTGCGCAACGTCGCCTGCACTTGCAAGTCAATGATGAGGAGCTCGCCAAACGCCGTGCTGCTTGGACTGCGCCCAAGCAGCCATTCCTTCGGGGCTACACCAAACTATACCAAGCGCACGTCACGCAGGCGCACGAAGGCTGTGATTTTGATTTCCTGCAAGGCGTAGACAAAACGCCGGAACCTGTAATTTTTTGAATGTAAACCATGCAAAATCCTTTCAAACACATGCTCGCAAAAACAGACCACCCAGCCGGCTATCCGGTCGGAAGTTGGGTGATGTCAGCAAGCCCGATTGTCGCCGAGGGCATGGGATGCGCTGGCTTTGACTGGGTGGTGGTTGACATGGAGCACACGCCGTTAGACATGATGGAGGTGATCCACATCTTGCAGGCCATTGCAGGTACGCCCATGTTGCCCATCACGCGCATTCCATGGAATGACACCGTGATGGTCAAGCGGGTTCTGGACGCTGGCGCTCAGACCCTGATGTTCCCGTTTGTCCAAACCGTCGAAGAGGCTAAAAAGGCAGTCGCGGCCGCAAAGTACCCGCCGCATGGCGTGCGCGGCATGGCTGCGATGAGCCGAGGATCCCGCTTTGGTACGGTGAAGGATTACTTCAAAATGGCCAATGACGCCGTGAGCGTGATTGTGCAGATTGAAACGCCCGAGGCCATGAGCCGCATGAAGGAAATTGCATCCGTCGATGGCGTGGACAGCGTGTTCATTGGCCCTGGCGATCTGAGTGGCGCGATGGGACATGTAGGCAACCTCATGCATCCCGACGTGGTCTCCCTGATGGCACAAGGCGTGAAAGCCTGTCACGAAGCGGGTAAACCCGTGGGTACCGTAGGCGGCACGCCAGAAGCAGTGGCTACCTATCGGGCTTCGGGTTTTGACTATATCGGCTGTGCGTCGGATCTGGGTTTAATGATGAGGAATTGTGCCGCGGTGCTTTCGAGCATTCGCCAACAAGACATCAAGATCCATTCGCAAGGCTATTAAGCGACAGGAAATCACCATGGCATCAGTAGAACTCAAACAGGTCATCAAGTCATACGACGGTAAAAACAACGTCATTCATGGCGTTGATTTGACGATCCAGCATGGCGAATTCGTCGTCTTCGTTGGCCCTAGCGGATGTGGAAAATCAACGCTACTACGAATGATTGCTGGCCTTGAGGGCATTTCGGGCGGCGATGTGATGATTGATGGAAAGCGTGTAAACGACGAGCCACCGCGCAACCGAGATATCGCCATGGTGTTTCAAGACTACGCGCTTTATCCGCACAAGAGCCTTTATGACAACATGGCCTTCGGACTGCGCTTGCGTGATACGGATGAGAGTGAGATCAAGCGCCGTGTCATGGATGCCGCTAAGCTCCTCAAGATTGACCATATGCTCGAGCGCAAACCTGGCGCTTTGTCGGGAGGGCAACGCCAACGCGTAGCGATTGGGCGAGCAATCGTGCGCCAACCCAAAGTCTTTTTGTTTGACGAGCCCTTAAGCAATCTCGACGCTCAATTGCGCGGCGAGATGCGTAGCGAAATCAAGAAGCTACATCATCGCCTAGGTGAAACCATCATCTATGTTACGCACGATCAAGTTGAAGCTATGACCTTGGCAGATCGTATTGCAGTGTTGTCTGCAGGACGCGTGATGCAATATGCATCACCGAGTGAAATTTACAACCGCCCCGCCGCCGTGTTCGTGGCCGGTTTCACCGGCTCGCCGCCGATGAATCTTGTGCCATGCACGGTGAGCAACGGACAAATCGATTTGGGTGGTGGCGCTGCGGTTGCCTTGCCTTCGGGATTGAATGGAAAAACTGCCTCCAACTTAAGCTTTGGTATCCGTCCGGAAAACATCGCCCTGGCCGCGAGAGCTGGGAGCGAGTCCGTGCAAGCGCAGGTTGTGATTACCGAACCCCTTGGCTCTGAAACCTTGGTGACATTTCAGGTGGGTAGCAGTGAAATGGTGGCTCGCTGTGAGGCGAGTTTTTCCGGCAAGCCCGGTGATGCCATGACCATTTATCTGGCGCAAGACCACATGCACTTATTTGATACTACATCTGGGATGCATCTATGAAGCAGTGGATGGCTACTATACAAATAATAGCACTTTGCGCAGGCCTTATTGCTGCTGAATGCTTGTTTGCGCAGCAAAGCGCGACCAAAGTTAACTGATCACCCGATCCATACGAATATGTTTTTTAACCCTGGAGGCACGACGGACATCACTGCGCTCATGCCGCAGTGTGGCAAATTCAAGCAAGTTGTGGAGCAGCACAACTTGCTCGAAAAATAAACCTGCTGAATTACTTTTTGTTGTTTTCATTTTTACCGAAGGAGACCTTTATGAAACGCCGCTCACTATCTGCTCTCATTGCCCTAGGACTTGGCCTGGGCATGACGCTCACGGCATATGCCCAGCAAACGACTCTGCGTGTTTTCTCAGGGGGCGCAAATCAGCGTCCTGATCTGATGCGCAAGCTTTTTGACGAGTATCAAAAAGCGAATCCCAGTGTAAAAATCGATATGGAGACTGGCGGTGCGACGTCTGAGCTACAGCGACAGTATCTCTCGACGGTACTGAATGCCAAGGATTCCGCCATCGACATTTACATGATCGACATTGTCAATCCGGCTCAGTATTTCAGTGCAGGTTGGCTTGAACCACTCGATCAATACGTAGGGAGGGACGCGTTGAAGCCGTTCTTGCCGGTGTATTCGCAAGCAAACATGGTGGACGGCAAGATTGCCGCGATGCCGGCCTTTGCTGACGCAATGTTCATGTACTACCGTAAAGACTTGCTGGACAAGCACGGTATCAAAGAACCGAAGACATGGGATGAGCTGTCAGCTGCCGCGCAACGCGTCACGGCTGCAGAAAAAGGCGCCAATCCCAATCTGCAAGGCCTGTCAATCCAAGGTGCGCCGATTGAAGGTGCGGTCTGCACGTTCTTGCTGCCCTATTGGAGCATGGGCAGGCAGTTCAACGACGCCAATGGCAAGATGACGCTTGACAAAGCAAGTGCCGAGCGTGGCATGAATATGTGGCTCAAGATGGTCGATGACGGTGTGCTTAAGCGAAACATTGCTGAAGTCACGACACCGGTGACCGTGAATGAGTTCAAAGCAGGCAACGTGCTGTTTGCGATCAACTGGGGTTTTGCGTGGGATGTTTTCAAGGATGCTGCTGACAGCCAAGTCAAAGGCAAGGTAGGTGTCATGCCCTTGCCCGCAATGGCCGGTGGCAAGAGCGCAACGTGCGTCGGCGGCTGGCAATGGGCAGTGAGCGCGTTCAGCAAGAGTAAGCCTGCTGCGGCCAACTTGGTCAAGTACATGAGCACACAGTCTGCCAGTAAATTCTTGGCGACCGAGGGTTCGTTGCTCCCAACGTATCAATCAGTCTATACCGATGCCGATGTGGTGCGTCAGGTGCCGTGGTTCAAGGATGCTGCGAACGTCGTGATCGCAGGCCAAGCGCGCCCGATCAGCACCCAGTATGGCCAAGTCAGCGATGCAATTCGCACCAATGCTAGCGCTATTTTGGCTCGTACGAAAACCTCAGCTGACGGTGTTGCAGACATCGAAGGTCGTTTGTCGCGCGTGATGCGCTAACTGAAAGCTGTGTCCATGAGTCTTGCCAAACTGCGTGACCCAAGCGAAAGAACGCTTGGAATGTTGCTTCTGCTACCTGCATTTGCTTTGCTCGCGTTGATCGTTGTCTATCCCATTGGCAAGCTCATGTACAACAGTTTCTTCGACCTGCGCTTGTCCGGAGGGACGGGTCAGGTCAAGTTCATTGGTTTTGACAACTACGTTGAAGTCTGGAAAGACAAAGACTTCTGGAACGCTGCAAAAAACACGGTGCTCATTACCTTGATTACCGTGCCTGGCGCGCTTGTGGTCGGCCTAGGCCTTGCCATGCTTGCCAACTTGCCATTCAAGCGCAAGTGGCCAGTTCGCTTAGCCTTGCTTTTGCCGTGGGCGCTCCCGTTGAGTTTTGCGGGTTTGATTTTTGCGTGGTTCTTCCATACGGAATACGGCATCGTGAATGATGTGATGCGAATGTTTGGCCAAGAGGAGCAGACCATGTGGCTGCTGCGTCCTAATTGGGCTTTCACCGCTATATGCATCACTATCATTTGGAAAACATCTTCATTTATGGCGCTGATTTTGCTCGCTGGCTTGCAGATGATTCCCAAGACGCTTTACGAGGCGGCAGAAGTAGATGGCGCAAGCAAATGGCAGCAGTTTTGGCAGATCACGATACCGATGTTGATGCCGAGCATCATTGTGGCCTTGATCTTTCGAACGATCACTGCGCTACAGACATTTGATGTTCCGTACACCATGACCAAAGGGGGGCCAGGTAACAGCACAGAAACCCTCGCTATGCTGATTCATAAGACGACGATCGATTACCTGGATGTGGGCTATGGCTCAACATTGGCAGTGTTCATGTTCTTTATATCGCTGGCGGTCACAGCTGTTTACCTTAAGCGCGTGGGGCAACAAGCATGACACTTCCTAGCTGGACTTCCAAACAACTGCGCTGGATTGCAGCAGCCGTCGTTGTGCTCAACGGCTTCTTTCCGGCAGTATGGATTTTGCTGACATCGCTCAAAACCGAGGTTGAGTTAGTCAAAAAGCCCATCACCTATCTACCGCACAACCCAACCTTGCAAAACTATGTGCAGGCTTTTGCCGACCAGCCTTTATTGACGTATCTCGGCAACAGTTTGATTGTGGCGTTGCTGGCCACCGCTGCATCATTGGTTGTGTCTGCTTTTGCTGCCTATGCGTTAGCGCGGCTTAACCTCAAGCGACGCCAGTTGATTCTTACTTGCATCGTGGCATCCAGCATGTTTCCTTTGGTGACATTGCTGGTACCGATCTTCGAAACTATGCGGACGTTGAATCTGCTAAACACATACACAGCATTGGTATTGCCCTACATTGTCTTGAATCTACCTATCTGCACACTGGTGTTGGTGAGTTTCTTTCAAAGCATCCCGAAGGATTTGGAAAATGCAGCAATGATTGATGGCTGCACTCGGTTGGGTGCTTTGTGGCGCGTTGTCGTTCCTTTGGCTGCACCGGGCGTTTTCACCGCTGGCATCCTCTCTTTCGTCAACTCGTGGGATGAATTTTTGCTGGC
>JANPAK010000319.1:0-4211 GCA_031429925.1 Variovorax sp. | reverse complement strand
CCCGGGCAGCGCAGTGCCAGCATTCCAGCCTACGTGTCGGGTCTGCCGGGTGCCACGCTTGAGCAGCGATTGGAAGTGGCACGGTCCTTTGTTGCCAAGGGTTTCGACGCCTTTAAGTATCACTCGGTAGTGTCATTTGATGGCATTGTTCGCGAAATGCGCACACTGCGCGAAGGACTTGGTCCGGATGTAAAGTTGATGGTTGATCTGCACTGGAAATTCACCGCTCAAGAGGCCATCCAGTTGGTGGAGCAACTCATACCGTTTCGACCTTATTTTATTGAGGCGCCTTGCCAGCCTGAAGACATGGAGGGGCAGGCCCATGTCGGTGCCAGCATCAAGGTCCCACTGGCACTGGGCGAAGAATGGCGCACAGTTTATGAATACCGACCCCGCATGGAGAGCCGCGCCATGTCTATCGTTCAGCCAGAAATGGGGCACATTGGTCCAAGCCAGTTTATGCAAATTGGTCGTATGGCCAATGCGTTTCACATGAAGGTGATTCCCCATGCCAGCATTGGTGTGGGCATTTATCAGGCGGCCAGCCTGCATGCAGCAGCAGCCCTGCCCAATTGCCCCATGCATGAATACCAGCACTCCGTTTTTGACCGCAACCTCCAGTATGTCACCACGACGATGCGCTGCGACGCCGGTGCTTTCAACTTGCCCCAGGGGCCTGGTCTGGGCATTGAGCCTGCCGAGTCGCTGTGGCAGTTTTTGTGTTCAAAAAATGCAGCCTGATTCCGCTTTTATAACTTAAGGAGCCGACGATGTTTACCACGACACGCAAGTTTTTATTCGGTTTGCTGACAGTGTGCCTGATGGTCCTGCAGCCCGCCCAAAGTCAAGATGTTTACCCCAACAAACCAGTCCGCCTCATCGTGCCGGTGCCTCCGGGTGGCGCGGCGGACATGATGGCGCGCATGGTCGCGGCTCACCTGCAGGCCAAGTGGGGCCAGCCGTTCGTGGTCGATAACAGGCCCGGTGCAGGCTCCAGCGTGGGCATGGACGTGGTTGCCAAGGCTGCGCCGGATGGCTATACCATCGGTCTGGGCAACATCGCCGCCAACGCAATCAATCCAGCGGTGCGCCCAGGCGCGTTCCCGTACCAGCCGGTGAAGGATTTTGCGGCGATCTCGCTGGTCGGCATGACGCCGCTGATTCTGGTTGTCAACGCGCAGAAGGTACCAGCGCGCACGTTGCCGGAGTTCGTCGCCCACCTCAAGGCCAACCCTGGCAAACTCAGCTACGGGTCCTCCGGCGTCGGCTCCTCGCTGCATCTGGGGATGGAGCTGTTTCTGCTGCGCACAGGCACCTCAATGGTTCATGTGCCGTACAGAGGCTCTGCCCCGATGGTGGCTGAATTGATCGCGGGACAGACAGACGCGTCGATGGACGCCGCCACAACCTCGCTGCCCCATGTCACTAGCGGCAAGCTGCGCGCGCTGGGTGTGTCGTCTCGGGAGCGCGCATTTTTTGCACCCGATGTGCCGCCCATCGCAGATTTGCTGCCGAACTTCAACGTGGCACCATGGCACGGCATGATGGCGCCGGCGGGCACACCAGCGGCGATCATTGACAAACTGTCGGTCGAGATTCAAGCCTTCCTACGCACGCCAGACGCTGAAGCCAAGCTGCGCGCTGCTGGCGTGGTGCGCGTGGGCTCGAGCGCGAGAGACTTTGCTGCGACCATGGACGAGGAATTCGAGACCTATAAGAAGGTCGTTAAGGATGCCGGCATCAAGCCGGACTAGCCTGATCTTTTTTGCACGCACGGCCGGCCTCATGGGCAGCATCGCGCGGCAGGCGCTTTTCAGATGATTGATCAGCGCTTGCGTTGACGCGTATGGGTCACTCCACCGTAAACGTCAACCCCGCATTGGCTTGGAGTCTCGTAATGATGTCTTTGCCCAAAGCAGGCGCAGGGGTCCAGATGCCACCGCTGGTCTCTTTGGATTCTTGCAGCAGGCACACCGCGCATTCGGTGATCATTTTGCTGGTGGAGCCGTAGCCGGGGTCACGATCGCCTTTCACGCCGACTTTTGCCTTGTTGCCTTGTGAGTCTTCGGCGAGGAAGAGCACGTCATAGAAGCCGTTTTCACGCTCGTCTTTGCTCGGGCCTTCACCGGGCTTGGGGCCGCCTTCGCCACCTAAGGATTTGTCATTGGCCACGTGATTCGCTATGGCTTGGCCTTTCTCGCCTGCGCCTGTGATCATCATTTCGTCATAGACGAAATCTTGGCCATAGGTGTGTGCCATCAAGAAGTTTGAGCGATGGATGTTGCGGGTGTTGATCGCGGCCATGACGAAAGGCGCGACCCACATGTCTGCACCGAGCGCCTCATCGATCATCGGCTTGCCGCCGCTGGGCTGCTTAGGGCCAGTGAAGCCAGGGGTCAGCGAAAACGGGTTGCGCAGCAAATCGAGCACGCCGGGGTCGGAGCCGGCAGCTGCCATGGTGGCCTTCAAGCTGGCAGCGGTGCCGCCAGAGAAGGTACCCTTCATCTTGCGCACACGGCCACGGATGCGCGGGGCGGCATGGCCGAATTTCGTTTTGAACTCGCTTTGCAGCATGAAAACGCCCATGTCAAACGGGACGGAATCAAAGCCGCAAGAAAACACGATGCGCGCACCACTAGCCTTAGCTTCAGCTTCGTGTGCGTCAATCATGTGGCGCATCCAGGCGGGCTCGCCGCACAGGTCGACGTAATCCACGCCGCTGGCTGCGCAGGCGGCCACCATTTCATTGCCATAGAGCTGATACGGACCGACGGTAGTTAGCACGAGGCGGGTGCGTGCCATCAAAGCTTGCAGGCTGGCGGCATTGCCCGTGTCTGTGACGACCAAGGACGTGTCTTTGGGTGCGCCGATTTCGTCGCGCACAGCAGCTAATTTTTCTGCGCTGCGCCCACCCATGGCCCAGCGGATGCCCTCGGCATTGCGGCTGTTGGGGTAACGCGCCATCATGTATTCAGCTACGAGGCGGCCTGTGAAACCGGTTGCGCCGTGGATCACGATATCGAATTCTTTGTTCATATGGAGTCTCCTGAAGATGCTGTATTTTGAGCTTGTGGCGGCGGCGCCGCTTTGGCCAGAGTCGCATCAATGACTTTGCGCAGGCGTGGATCGTCTTTGAGACTAAGCACGCGCCAGCCAGTCGCGGCTTCAATCGCACGCTGATAGGGCGGCAAATTCGTGCATTCGAGCACGAGTGTGCGCAGCTCAGGCGCGCGCGCTTGCAGCGCCAGCGCGGCAGCGACTGCCTCGCTTGAGGCTTGCGTGAGATCCAACGTTGTGTGGTTTCCGAGAATCTTGCTCACGAACTCTCCACCCGGCGGCATCCCCTGGATGATCACATCTTTCAAGCGCTCTTTGGGTACACCCGCTGCGCGCAAGTGGTCAGCCCCGAGGCTGCTGGCGCTGATCGTGAGCACCCCGACTTTTGTTTCATGCCGAAGTAGCGCAGGCAGTTGAAGCAGACTAGAAGTGACGACCGGCAGCTTTGTGACCGACTGCAGCTCTTTCTGCAGGAGCACGAGAAAACCGCAGCTTGTCGTGATCGCTTGCACGCCGCGCATTTGCATGCTGCGCACCATCCCCTGAAAACCAGGCACCATCCGCGCTTGCCGCAGGCTGGCGGCTGAAGTAACGACTTTCGCAGGCCACACGCCTTTGAATACATCCATGTGCGTGGAAACGCCAAAAGTCGCCGGGTGTCCAACGTCGCCCAAGGGGCGAGGAAACTGCGTGTCGAGCATGATGATGCCGAGCACAGAAGGGGTTCGGTTGACGATGCGAATACCACTCATGACGTATTCAACACAGCTTCATAGAAGGTGAACCTGCGCGAGATCTGGCTTTTGCAACCAAGCAGCAAACTCATCGGCGAGCTGCTGCGCCGCGCTGCTCGCTGTGCTCCATTGCAACACCCTCGCCGCCAAATTCGTACCGTGATGCGCGAAATCTGTGCGATCGGGCAGTTTGCCGCGCGGTAGTTTCCTGATCCAGTCTTCGCTGGGTGCAAGCACGATCATGCGATCTAAGAACTTGCTCGATCCATGTCGCCACTTGAGCGCTTTATCGAGCCAACCAGGCACGATCGCTCGCTGGAAATGCGGATAAAGCACGATGCCGTCTTCCGCTTTGTAGTCGAGATGCAAGTGGTAGTCAGTGATGCCGCCATCCCAATACGCGCCACGCGGTGCGCCGGG
>JANPAK010000318.1:0-1666 GCA_031429925.1 Variovorax sp. | reverse complement strand
CGTTGTCCATGACTTTCTTGTCAGAGACAGCTTCACTCACACCCATATTCAAGGTGATCTTCGTGATGCGAGGCACTTGCATAGGCGAGGTGTAACCGAATTTCTCGATCAGATCCTTAGCCACTTTTTCACGGTAATATTTTTGCAATCGAGCCATGATGTACCCCTTAGGCCAGCTTGATTTCTTCGCCGCTGGACTTGAAAACGCGTACACGCTTTCCATCAGCCAACAACTTGATACCTACACGGTCAGCCTTGCCGGTAGCCGCATTAAAAATAGCCACATTGGACTGGTGCATGGGCATAGCCTTGTCGACGATGCCACCCTGCGTGCCCTTGAGCGGATTGGGCTTGGTGTGTTTCTTCACCAAGTTGATGCCTTCAACCAGGATGTGCGACTCGTCTTTGCGCTGCGTGATCTTGCCGCGCTTGCCTTTGTCGCGCCCGGTGATGACGATGATCTCATCGCCTGTGCGGAGTTTGTTCATGACCTGTCCTTACAGAACTTCAGGTGCCAAAGACACGATCTTCATGAACTTCTCGGTACGCAATTCACGCGTCACGGGCCCGAAGATGCGGGTGCCAATAGGCTCCAGCTTGGCGTTGAGCAACACGGCTGCGTTGCTGTCGAATTTGATCAGCGAGCCATCGCCACGGCGGATGCCTTTGGCGGTGCGCACAACCACTGCACTGTAAATCTCGCCTTTTTTGACGCGACCACGGGGAGCGGCTTCTTTGATGCTGACCTTGATGACGTCGCCTACGCTGGCGTAGCGACGCTTGGAGCCACCCAGCACTTTGATGCACAACACAGACTTTGCACCCGTGTTGTCGGCGACTTCTAGTCGAGATTCGGTTTGGATCATTTCAATAATTCCCAACTTAATTTGAGGGTCTTTTCCGCCAAAAGGGCCATAAAAACCAACTCGAATCAGTTTTGGGCCCGTCGTCTGGGGTGGCGCTCTGGGTGCCTTGAGGCACCCAAATCGTCGCCCCGTCCATTGGGCAGACGCTGGTGGCTGTGAATTGCTCCAAGCCATGCGAAGCCCTCGATTATGGCACAGATTGAGCGCGGCGTCACGCCTTGTATGTTGAGCGCCTAGACTGAGGGCTCCAAAACGTGTTTCATTGGCATTCATCAATGCTCATCGGGCGCCTTGGGGTGGCGTGGGACAATCCGCCCATGACCGAATCCACCTCTGCTGTTGAATCGATGAATGCGATGGGCCAACGGGCCCGCGTGGCCGCAGGTGTCATGGCCAAAGCCAGCGCCGACTCAAAAAACAGAGCGCTGATTGAGCTTGCACGTTTGCTTCGCAGCGCATCGGCTGATTTGGCTGCGCCCAACGCTCAAGACGTGATGCGAGCCCAAGATGCGGGTTTGGCCGCTCCAATGGTGGATCGCCTGCGTCTGGACGCTAAAACCCTTGAGACTTGCGCGTTGGGCTGCGAGCAATTGGCTGCGCGCGGAGACATCATCGGCGAAGTGATAGGCCTCAGGCAACAACCCAGTGGCATTCAGGTGGGCCAAATGCGCGTGCCTCTGGGCGTTTTTGGCATGATCTACGAAAGCAGACCCAACGTGACGATCGAGGCGGCGGCGTTGTCGATCAAAAGCGGCAACGCTTGTATTCTGCGCGGCGGCTCTGAGGCCATCGAAAGCAAC
>JANPAK010000317.1:0-2709 GCA_031429925.1 Variovorax sp. | reverse complement strand
ATGCGCCCGCGCTTCGCGCACCAGATCAGGGCGCACCTCGCAGGTGATGATCTCGTCAGGCCGATGGCTCCCCATCGCCAACGGCACACCATCGAAGTTGACAAACATACCTTCGCCCATGGAATCAAACGTGCCATCGCTGCCGCACATGCATACACTGGCAGTGACCATGAGGTTCTGAAATGCATTAGCCTGATTGGTGATACGCCAGCTGTGGCGAATCGGTGCAGTGTAGCCAGCCGTGCGGATCATCAACTCAGCGCCCTTGTATGCGCACTCTCGCGCCATTTCGGGGAACATGCCATCATGGCAAATAATCAGCGCTAGCTTCATCCCACGTGGCCCCGTGATGACAGGAATGCCCAAATTGCCCGGCTCCCAAGGCTCAACCGGGACCCAAGGGTGTAACTTGCGATAGTACAAAGCGACCTGCCCTTGATCATCGATGATAAGTGCACTGTTGTAAGGGTTGCCGTTGGGGTTGAACTCCATGATGGAAAAACATCCCCATATCTTTTGGGCGATGCATGCTTGCTTAAACGCCGCGACTTCCGGGCCATCCAAGCTGCACATGATTTCTGGGTTCACGTCCATCGAGAGGCCATGCAAGCTGTACTCTGGAAAAACCACCAGGTCCATACTGGGCATATTGCGCCGCGCCTTGGCCACCATGTCCACAATTCGCTGAGTTTGTGCGGCGAGATGATCTGGCGTTTTGACGACCGGCAATTGCAGCTGCACCAGCCCAAGCACAACGCCTTGGGGCGACTTGTTGAGACCATTCAATCCGCTCATAGTGTGTTCCGTGTTATTCGTTCAGCGCATCAGAGTGAGCTCGCCGGGCGCACCCCGCAACGCGCGCGTCGGCGAGACCGTGATCAACATGACCAGTAAGGTCAAGACATAAGGGGCAGCGTTCCACAAGTGATATCCCTGCGAGATACCGACGGCTTGCAAAGCTGGCCCCACCGAACTTGCCGCACCGAACAACAAAGACGCCGCGAAGCAACCCAGTGGATTCCATCGTGCAAAAATCACCAACGCCACCGCCATGATGCCTTGCCCGCTTGAGAGAGCCTCATTCCAACTACCTGGGTAATACAAGGAAAGAAACGATCCTCCAATACCTGCAAGCGCACCACCTATTGCAGTGGCACTAATGCGAGTTCGCGTCAACGACAGCCCCAATGCTTTGGCCGCTGGGGCACTGTCGCCCACGGCCCGCAGTTGCATGCCCCATCGGGTGTAGACCAGCGCCCAACTAAGCCACAGGGTCAGGCCGAGACCGATGAAAAAAAGCACATTAATGCGTAGCGCGGTCTGAACAATTGGCGAGGACGACCACTCGCCTAATTGCAAGTCTTGAAGGCGAGGCGCTGTAGGCTGCACATACGCTTTGCCAAGAAAAAAAGCTAAGCCGAGACCCAAGACCATCAAGGCGATACCCAACGCTACGTCATTGACTTTAGGCAAACTGCATAGAAGTCCGTGCAACAAACCAAAAGCACTACCCACGATAGCGGCTGCGACCACGCCGACCCAAGCATTGCCAGTGTGATAAGCAGCAGCATATCCCGCCATCGCACCAAAGACTAAGGTGCCTTCCAGGCCCAAATTAATGCGCCCTGATTTCTCTGTAATGGCTTCGCCTAGACTGACAAAGATAAAGGGCGTAGAAACCTTGAGCGCACCGCCAATCAACGATACCAGCACAATGAGCCATGCGGGATCACTCATGTCGACCGCTCCAATTGGTTTGGTCGCTGACGTGCTTTTGAAAGCCGCACAACGCCTAAGCGACCATACAAGACCTCGCAGGCCAAGATTGAGATGAACAGGCAACCCTGCAGTACCAAGGTTGTTGCGTCCGGTAGATCGAGGCGGCGCTGCAGCAAACTGCCAGCTGCAGAAATACCTCCCATCAAAACGGCTACGGGAATGATCGCTAAAGGCTGATGGCGCGCCATAAAAGATACCAAGATACCGGTGTAGCCGTAACCAGCGAGAATTGAGGCATTGGCCGCGCCATGCACAGCCAGTACCTCAATTGCCCCTGCAAGGCCTGCAGCCAAACCAGAGAGCACACAGGCCAACACAAGCAGTCCAGAAACCGGCAATCCAACAAGACGCGCTGCCCTCGGGTTTCCGCCTGCGACCGTCAAGCTAAAGCCCAGCACACTCCGGCTGACCCAAATTTGAGCAATGAAAGCGAGTGCGACACCAATGAGCAACCCCCAATGGACATTGACACCCGGCAACACACCCATCATGTGAGCATCGCCCACGGGGTAGGTCGACGGCTTATTGAGACTCGCCGGATCGCGCAGTGGGCCCTCCACAAAATGATTGAATAGCGCAATTGCAATATACGAAAGTAACAAGCTACTGATGGTTTCATTGAGGCCTCGGTACGCACGCAAGACACCCGCTATGCCGATCCAAGAACCTGCGGCCAAGGCCCCGGCAAGCAGCGCTGCTCCCATCACGAGTACTGGCGGAAAACCACTCAAGAGCATGACTGCCACAGCAGCGGCTAAGCCTCCTAAAGCTAGCGCACCTTCGCTGCCGATGATCACCAAGCCAGCCTGAGCAGCCAACGCTACAGACAACCCGGTAAGCAGCAGCGGCGCGGCGCGCGACAAAGTGTTCTGCCAGGAAAAGGATGAACCAAATGCACCCTCGAAAATCACTGTCAACGTTGCCAAAGGG
>JANPAK010000316.1:0-2573 GCA_031429925.1 Variovorax sp. | reverse complement strand
AAATCGCAACCCTGCTCACCGATGAAATCGACAACGGCACCGTCGATTTCATTGCCAATTACGATGGCTCCACCGAGGAGCCGCGCCTGCTCCCCGCCCGCTTGCCGTTTGATTTGCTCAATGGCGCCAGCGGTATCGCGTTTGGCCTTGCCACTGAAATACCTAGCCACAACTTGCACGAGATTGCACAGGCCACCGTGGCCTTTATCAAAAACAGCAAGCTCACCGACGACGAGTTGTTTAGCTTGGTACCCGGCCCCGATTTTGCCAATGGCGGCCAAATCATCAGCCCTGCCAACGATATCGCTGAGGCCTATCGGACCGGGCGCGGTTCCCTGAAACTGCGCGCACGCTGGAAGATTGAAGAACTTGCGCGAGGGCAATGGCAGCTCGTCGTCACTGAATTGCCGCAGGGCGTGAGTACGGCCAAAGTGCTTGAAGAGATTGAAGAAATCACCAATCCGAAAGTAAAAATCGGCAAGAAGGCGCTGAGCCAAGAGCAAACCCAGCTTAAGGTGAGCATGCTGGCCATGCTGGACTTGGCGCGTGATGAGAGTAACAAAGATGCGCATGTGCGCTTGGTGTTTGAGCCCAAGACCAGCAAGATTGGTCAACAAGAGCTGATCACCTCGCTTTTGGCGCATACCTCGCTGGAAAGCAGTTGCCCGATCAACCTCACGGCCATTGGCCTGGATGGCCGCCCGACGCTGAAAAGTCTTCGCGCCATGATCAGCGAGTGGATCGAATTTCGCGCCACCACGATTGAGCGCCGCTCGCGCTATTCGTTGAACAAAGTGCTGGAGCGCATTCATATTCTGGAAGGCCGCCAGATCGTCTTGCTCAATATTGACGAGGTGATTGCCATCATCCGCCAGAGCGATGAGCCCAAGGCAGCATTGATCGCGCGCTTCAAGCTGACCGACCGGCAAGCTGAAGACATTCTTGAGATTCGCCTGCGCCAACTGGCAAGGCTTGAAGCCATCAAGATTGAGCAGGAGCTCAAGGAATTGCGCGAGGAGCAGCGCAAACTTGAAGACATTTTGAATTCCCCCGCAGCGCTGCGCCGCTTGATGATCAAAGAGATTGAGCAAGATGCCAAAGCCTTCGGCGATCCGGCCAAAGACCCGCGCCGCACGCTAATTCAAGCTGAGAAAAAAGCGGTGGCTGAAATCAAAATTGTGGATGAAGCGGTCACGGTGGTGGTTTCCAGCAAAGGCTGGGTGCGCGCTCGCACGGGTCACGGCCATGAGGCGGCCAGCTTCGCCTTCAAAGCGGGCGACGGCTTGTATGACACCTTTGAATGTCGCACGGTGGATACGTTGCTGGCCTTTGGCAGCAATGGCCGTGTTTACAGCGTGTCGGTCGCCAGCCTTCCAGGCGCACGAGGCGATGGTCAGCCTGTGACGACGCTGGTTGAGCTGGAAAGCGGCACGCAGCTCATTCATTACTATGCAGGCCCGGGCAGTGCGCAGCTTTTGCTTAGCAGCAGTGGTGGGTATGGATTCATCGCCAGCGTTGAGCATATGATTTCGCGCCAAAAAGCCGGTAAAGCCTTCGTCAGCGTGGGCGAGGTGGAAACCGTTTGCAAGCCATCACCGCTTGAGATTGTTGTCAAGAATCAAGCACTACCCTTGGTGGAATCTGCGCAAAATGCTATGAAAAGCATAGCGGCTACGCATGTGGCCTGCGCCTCTGCGGGCGGTCGCATTTTGACCTTCGAGATCAGTGAGCTCAAGGCCATGACGGGTGGCGGACGCGGCCTCATGCTGATTGATCTGGATGCAAAAGACAACCTCGCTGGCGCCGCAGCGTATAGCCGTAGCATCAAAATCTCCGGCATTGGGCGCGGCGGCAAGGAGCGCGAAGAGCAACTAGAAATTCGTAGCCTCAACAATGCTCGCGCCGCCAGAGGCCGCAAGGGCAAGGCCGCTGATCTCGGCTTCAAGCCCACCGGTGTGGTGCGCGTCGAGTGATGTACCTGAACGTTCGTCGGGTGGCGGGGATCGCTGCTTTGACCATGCAGTTGACTGCCCTTGCTCAGCCCGCAGCCACTGCCGCCCAGGGCGCTGCCAGGGCCAAGTCAGGGGCAGCATCCAGCGCTAAGACAGTGGCGCCCATCCAAACCCAGTTCAAGGCCTATAGGGTGCACTTCATGGCCGGCGCTAAAGAAGAGTTGGAGCCCGCCAGCAGCGTGAGCCCAGGCGATGTGGTGGAGTATGCGGCAACGCACAGAAACGTGTCCCAGCGTCGCTTGCTCAATGTTGATTTTGCGATTCCAGTTCCTCACGGCACAACGCTGTGGCAAGGCAGCGTGAAGCCAGACCATGGTAAGTTCTTGAGCGCAACCGTGGATGGGGCTTCCAAAGATCAGGCGCGTGTCGTCTGGCGTGTTGAACGTTTCGATCCGGGACAGGCCGTGGAACTCAAGCTTCGGGTGAGCATTGATCCAGATCCGACGCTTGGGCCAGTGAGACCAGCCAATCCGTTTGCCCCACGACAACCAGAACTGCGCCGACCCTGAGGTTGCAGGTAAACGTTTTCGTCAGCAGACACTAGCGACGAATGAGCAGGAC
>JANPAK010000315.1:0-4695 GCA_031429925.1 Variovorax sp. | reverse complement strand
GTGGGCGTGGGCGAAGTGCTCGCGCTGCTCGGACTCTTTCGGAGAATTGCCGAATACTTGCCCGACCATCACTTTTTGTTGACCAGCAGCTCGCGCACTTCTGGTGATGCAATTGCCAAGCAAACCTTGCCTGAGTCTTTTCATCATCAATTTGCTCCCGTGGATCACCCTTGGGTCATGCGCCGCTTCCTCGACGTCTGGCAGCCCAAGCTGGCTTGCTGGTCGGAAACGGATCTTTGGCCTGGAATGGTGAAGGCAGCGCACCAACGTGGGATACCACTGTTGATGTTCAACGTTCGACTGGATGCGGTGAAAGCGCGTCGTTTGAATCGATTGAGTTGGTTTTACAAACCCTTGCTGAGCAGCTTCACGCGCTTGTATGCGCAGAATGCGATGAGCGCCCAGCATTTGTCGGATCTCGGTGTTGCAGGCAGGCTCGCTTCAGTTGTGGGAAACATCAAATCTCTTGCACCTGCTTTGCGCGTGGATTCAGACCAGTTAGCGGCATACCACTTGGCGTGGCGTGACCGGCCGCGCTGGCTCCTTGCCTCTAGCCATGCAGGCGAGGAAGAGATCGCAATCAAGGCGCATCGCGCGTTGCTTGCGCAGTCTCCGCGTGCACTCCTGCTGATCGCACCGCGCGATGCGTTTCGTGGCGCGCAAGTCGCGCGGCTGGCTGATGCGCAAGGGATGCGCGCCGCACTGCGTAGCCGCCAAGAGTCGGTCGAGGCGAGCCACAGTGTGTATGTCGTGGACACCATGGGTGAGCTGGGTCTTTGGTATGTGCTGTGCCCGGTGGCGCTGGTGGGGGGGTCATTGGTACCTGTTGGAGGGCACAACCCCTATGAAGCTTTGGCCGCGGGCTGTCGGGTGCTTAGCGGGCCGCAAGTGCACAATTTTTCGGAAAGCTATAAGGAGCTGATCGCTAGTGATCAAGCGCGCACGGTCAATAGTGCTGACGACATAGCTCGCGACGTGGCGCATGCTTGGGTCGTTTCATCCAAGCAGCCAGTTCCTGAACCGATATCGATACCGAGCCCCGAAGGCGAAGCGTCCGCTCTACTGCAGGATATTTTGCAAACCTTGCGAGAGTCTTCCCAAGCTTGATGCTGCCTGAGATAAAGCCGCTTAAACCAATCCAATTAAGCGCAGAATGCTATCTAAAGTATAGCAATTCAATGATCAATGGGCGGCCATCTGCACCTTGGCATCGGGCTTGACCGTCTTGAGAAAAACCATCATTTCGGTCTCAATGCGGTGCAGGGCTGTTTCGCTGTGTCCTTCAAAACGGAGAACCAGCACTGGCGTGGTGTTGGATGCGCGAATGAGGCCAAAGCCATCGGGCCAATCGACCCGCAGACCGTCGATAGTGTTGACCTTCGCAGGGGTCGCGAACCGAGCTTGAGCTTGCAGCTGCTCCACAATCGCGTGCGGCTCACCCTCGGCACACGCCACGTTGAGCTCGGGCGTCGAAAAGCTGGTCGGCAGGCCGTTGAGCACCACGTTTGCGTCGGGCGATGCGCTCAATATCTCCAGCAGCCGGCAGCCGGCGTAGGTGCCATCGTCAAAACCAAACCACCGCTCTTTGAAGAAGATGTGGCCACTCATTTCGCCGCCGAGCGGGGAGTCGTTTTGCTTCATGCGCGCCTTGATCAGCGAATGGCCGGTTTTATACATCTCCGCGATGCCGCCCGCGGCAACAATTGCTGGTGCGAGACGCTGAGAGCATTTCACGTCGAAAACAATCGTGCTGCCAGGTAAGCGTGAGAGCACGTCTTGCGCAAACAGCATCATCTGGCGATCTGGGTAGATCACTTGGCCGTCTTTAGTGACCACGCCGAGCCGATCTCCATCGCCATCAAAAGCGAAACCGAGCTCTGCATCGGTTTCTTTCAACGTGCGGATCAGGTCTTGCAAGTTCTCGGGTTTGCTCGGGTCAGGATGGTGGTTCGGGAAGTTGCCATCCACCTGGCTATACAGCTCGATCACCTCGCAGCCGATTTTGCGGAAGATGTCAGGGGCAGTTGCGCCCGCGATGCCATTGCCGCTGTCCACCACGATTTTCATGGGGCGTTTGAGGCGAATATCTGCCGCGATGCGGTCCCGGTACGGCGCTTCGAGATTGAAATTGCGTACACTGCCGCCGGCCTGCAAGGCCCAAGTCTCGCTCTCCATCATCTGGCGCAGTGCCTGAATTTCGTCACCGTAAATCGCGCGCCCACCCATCACCATTTTGAAGCCGTTGTAGTCTTTGGGGTTGTGGCTGCCGGTGACTTGAATGCCGCTTTCACACAGCGTGTTGGCAGCAAAGTAGAGCAGCGGGGTGGTGACTCGCCCCACATCCATTACCTCGATACCCGCATCGACCAAACCGCGCACCAGGGCTGAAGAAAGCGCAGGGCCGCTCAAGCGCCCGTCGCGCCCCACGGCCACGGCTTTTTGACCTTCACGCAAAGCCATGGTGCCAAAAGCGCGGCCCAAGCCTATTGCGAAAGCTTCACTCAACGCAGCTGGTACGATCCCGCGAATGTCGTAGGCTTTGAAGCTTGAGGAGGTGATTTGCATATAGATCCCTGAGACTCAAAAGGCTTATTGCCCACGCGCCAAGCGCATCTCGTTACCACCCTGTTCCGCGCCACTGCCGGGTACGCTGCTCAGGGTGCGATCCATGACTTGCGCCAAACTCGCAGCGAGTTGCTCGGGCACGGTATCGCCCAAACCGAGGTGGATGCCCTGAGTGAGCGTGATGTGCGCTGCCTCAAAGCCGCCCGCGCCTGCGCACAGGATGGTGCGATTGGGGGCGCTCTCCGCGCTAAGTACCAGCATCGCAGGCACCACTGCTTCGGGATTGAATGCTTCGCGCACATCCTCAGGAAACAATGCTTCCGTCATCCGTGTGGTGGCCGTCGGCGCTAACGCGTTCACATGGATGCCATGCCTGGCGCCTTCAATCGCCAGTGTCTGCATCAAGCCCACTTGCGCTAGTTTTGCCGCGCCGTAGTTGGCTTGGCCGAAATTGCCAAAGAGCCCCGTGCTCGAAGTGGTCATCACGATGCGGCCATATTTTTGCGCCATCATCTGCGCCCACACCGCCTTGCTGCAATGCGCAGCGCCCATCAGATGCACATCCACCACAAAGCGGAAATCATCCATCTCCATCTTGGCAAACGATTTGTCGCGCAACACGCCCGCGTTGTTCACCAAGATATCCACGCGGCCCCAAGCGCTCACGGCCTGCGCCACCATCGCTTGCACCGCAGCGAAATCTGTGACGGACGCACCATTGGCCAAGGCCTGCCCGCCTGCGGCAATGATTTCATCTACCACCTTCTGCGCTGCAGCAGGTGAACCACCTGTCCCGTCGAGCATGCCGCCCAGATCGTTGACCAACACCTTCGCCCCGCGCTGAGCCAGGGCCAACGCATGCAATCGCCCCAAGCCGCCGCCCGCCCCGGTGACAATGGCCACGCGGCCGGTGAAATCAAGGGTGCTCGTCTGCTGCATGTTGTGCTTTCTTAGAGGATCGGTTGAAATGGTGGGCATGTTTGCCCAGTCAAGTTTACAATTTTATTGCTATAAATTTGATAGCATTTTGCGCAGTATTTATGCTGCCGGCCGCCATATTTTCCTCTAAAAATGATCTACAACGCCCCGCGAACCGCCGCCCGCCTGCCTTACGCCGCTTTGGCTGAGGAAATCACGCAGATGCTGCAAAGTGGCAGCGTCCAAGTGCCAGAGCGCATCGTGCAAAGCCTCGCTGGCGGGGCATCCCTGTTTGTGATGCCTGCAACAGATGGTCGCATCGCCATCACGAAGCTCATCAGTTTCACGCCCGCCAACGCCGCTCAAGGCCGGGCGACGATTCAAGGCGATGTGATTGTGTTTGACGTATCCACAGGTGAGCGCATCGCCATCCTCGATGGCACCACCGTCACCGCGCGGCGTACCGCGGCCGTCTCCCTACTCGCCGCGCAACGCCTCGCTGCAAATACAGCAGGCCCGTTGCTCATCGTTGGCGCAGGTGTACAAGGCAAAGCGCATTTGGAAGCGTTCGCGCAAGGTTTAAAAGTGAAAGAAGTTGTCATCGCCTCGCGCTCAACCGAGAGCAGCGAGCGCCTTGCCGAGCACGCCCGAAAGCTCGGCTTGAATGCTCGCATCACGCAAGATCTCAACGACGCACTTGCGCATTGTCCCTTGGCGGTCACCTGCACGCCCGCCAATGGCATCGTGCTCTCCGCGCTGCCGCGGCCAGACGCTTTTATCGCCGCCGTCGGTGCCTTCAAACCGAGCATGATTGAACTGAGTGGTGCGCTTTGCCAGCACATTGCCAGCAACGGTCAGATCGTCGTGGATACTGCCGATGCCACTCACGAAGCTGGCGATTTGATCCAAGCGGGCGTAGATATCAGCCTACTGCCCACGCTCGCGCACATTGTTCGTGGCGAAGCAGTTCTCAAACGGGAAGGCCCCGTACTTTTTAAAAGCTGTGGTTGGGCAGGCTGGGATTTGGCCGCTGCTAGCTTGGCCGTTTCACGGGCTTGAGTGCGCTTAAGCCTTCGGCAACGTCACACCCTGCTGCCCCTGGTATTTACCGCCTCGATCTTTGTAGCTCACCTCGCAAACATCGTCTGGATCGCTTTCGAAAAACAGCACTTGGGCGCAGCCTTCGCCGGCGTAGATTTTGGCGGGCAGGGG
>JANPAK010000314.1:0-4887 GCA_031429925.1 Variovorax sp. | reverse complement strand
AAGAAAATCCGCAAAGACCCCGTGGGCACAGGCAGCGACATCTTGAAGAAGGTGTTTGGGGTGTTTAAGTAAGCATTTGGGCTTCTAGCCCTTACAGAAAATGCGCAAATTGCTATTGAATAAATAGCAACTGCTTTCATGGGATCTGCGATGAAAATCCCAAATCCACCTCATGAGCCGCCTGTCCGCCGCGTATACCCCAGTGCTCGAAGGGCACTTCTTGCAGACAAATCAGCACATGATCACGCGGAATTGCCGCTGCGCTAGTTTCTAAATTGGCTACGATGGCTTGATATAGCCTGCGTTTGGCATCCATGCTTCGACCAGGGAACAGAGCGACGTTAACCACGGTGCGTTTGTCGGGCTGCGTCAGCGCGGGCGGCACGATCATGCGATGCGACGTGTGGACAACGAGCTTCACATTACGATCGTCTGCCGGCAGCTGCAGTGTTTCCAACAAAGCGCGCTGCACCGCTTCGATGATGTCAATTTCCACCTGCTCGGGGTAGGTGGTGCGGATGTCGATGGTGGTCAGAGGCATAGTGTTGCCAGTATCTTGGGTTTTGCTTCTCGATTGATGAGGAATTTTGCTTCTTGGCGTGTCGGTTTTCGCATGGATGGTGCGCTTTGTGGGCGCTGTCTCCGTCTTGATAGCCGCGAACGTACCGACAGATGACAATCTTCCTATGCCTACCCTCTACCTCGTGCGCCACGGCCAAGCCAGTTTTGGTGCAGAAGACTATGACAACTTAAGTGACCTCGGTCACCAACAATCCCAAGAGCTTGGGCGCTATTTCAAAGCGAAAAATTTGAGTTTTGATGCCACCTAC
Organism: Variovorax sp.; assembly: GCA_031429925.1. GTDB lineage: Bacteria > Pseudomonadota > Gammaproteobacteria > Burkholderiales > Burkholderiaceae_C > JANMDU01. The sequence goes on along the minus strand of JANPAK010000314.1, from coordinate 4,057 downwards.
GCAGGCACACTGCGCCGCCATGCGCAGACCTTTGCAGGAATTGCACAGGGCATGGGCATGGATCAAGCGGCCCAGCTCAGGCCGGGCCTCAATGAATACGACAGCGAAGCGGTGGTACAAGCCATTCACCCCGAGCCGCTATCTCGCGAGCGCTCGCCTGAGAACTATCGCAAGCATTTCCGCTTGCTGCGCGATGGTTTGAGCGCGTGGATGGATGGGAAAACTGAGCCCAGAGGCATGCCGCATTACGCCGACTTTGTGAGCGGCATCACCGATGTGCTCGATGAGGTGCGCACGCAGTTTGGCGGCAATGATGATGCCCGCATTCTGATTTGCTCCAGCGGTGGCCCGATCAGCACGGCGGTGGGCTACATCTTGGGCACTTCCGCGCAAACGACGATTGAGCTGAATCTTCGCATTCGCAACACCAGCGTCACCGAGTTTGCCTTCACCCCTAAGCGTCACATGCTGGTGACTTACAACACCTTGCCCCATCTTGAGGACAAGCCGCAGTGGGTGACTTACGCTTAATCAACCCTGCCACACGCCAAACCCTTTGGCTTGCAATTCCATCGCCAACGCCACTTCGAGCTTTTTTGCCGTCACAAGCGGCATCGGATTCAGATGCTCGTAGAGCGCGGGCAGCAAATGCAGGCCATAGTCAGTGACGTACTTATTGGCTTGAATGCCGGCTTTGTGTTTGTCGAATCGGGTATCGGGATCAAGCCCCGTCATGCCAACGTAAACCAAGGGCTTGCCCATCACGTAATCGGGGTTGCAGCGACGAAATTTAGCGCTGTTCCAGACACGGTCATCCAGTTCAATCACATAGACGTGATACTGCCCGCGCACGATTAATCTTGGCTTTCTTCGCCTTTGAGCCGCAAAGCCAACTCATACAGCGTGTTGCGTGGCTCGCCGGTGATTTCGGCGGCAAGCTTCACGGCAGTTTTGGTAGGAAGCTCTGCCAGTAAAAGCTTCAAGATGCGCTCGCCTTCGCCAGCCCCTGCGCTTGCCGAAGGTTGCGGATGAATGGCGATGGCAAATTCGCCACTGCAGCGGTGCTTGTCCTGCGCTAACCATGCAGCAAAATCAAGGGCAGGCATCGTCGCAAACTGCTCGAATTGTTTGGTGAGCTCGCGGCCTACGGTGAGCGGGCGCTGGCCAAGCACAGTCAGTGCTGCAGCCAAGGCCTCAATGCGATGCGGTGCCTCCAGCAAAACTACCGCCCGGCTGTCTTGCGATAGCCGGATCACCTGTGTATCTCGCTCTTTGGCCTTGGGCGAAAGGAAGCCTTCAAAAACAAAGCCGCCAGCATCGCCTGTGATCCCCGCAGCACTGATCAGTGCAGTGATGCTGCTGGCGCCCGGCAGCGGAATGACTCGGCAGCCGGCCTGACGTACCGCTGCGACAAGGCGGGCGCCGGGATCACTTACAGCCGGTGTACCGGCGTCGCTCACATAAGCAATTCGCTCGCCAGCCTGAAGTCTGACAATCACGCCGCGCGCGGCTTCGCTTTCATTGTGTTCGTGCAAGGCTAAAAGCGGCTTACTGATGCCGTAAACGCCCAGCATGCCCTTGGTGTGCCGGGTGTCCTCGCAAGCAATCTGATCCACCATCGACAGCACATACAAAGCACGCAGCGAAACGTCAGCCAAGTTTCCAATCGGTGTCGCCACCACGTACAAGGCGCCCGAGGGATAGAGCTGCGTGCCAGCAGCGGCGCACGCAGCGGGGACGGCAAGGGTGTAATCAGGTTTCAAGGCAGAATAGAGCGATGTGGTTCAAACAGAGCATAGCTGCAAAATCACCGAGCGCGTCCCAGCCTAGCACCAAAGCCATAGGCGACGACGCCGAAGAGCAAGCGCTACGCCATCTTCTCGCCAAGGGTCTGATGCTCGTGACGCGCAATTTCAAGTCGCCTGGGCGTGGCGGCGGCGAGATTGACCTCATCATGCGTACAACCGATGGCACGCTGGTGTTTGTTGAAGTTCGCCATCGAAAGTCCGCCAGTCATGGCGGTGCAGCTGCCAGTATCACGCCCTTAAAACAGCGCCGGCTCATTTTTGCTGCCCAGCATTTTCTAAGCCGTTTGCCGCGGTTGCCGCCATGCCGATTTGATGTGGTGACCGTTCAAGGCGTTGGTCATGCCGCGCAAATGGAATGGCTGATCGCCGCTTTTGATGCATTCTGATGCAAATATTCCGAGAAATTGGCTGGTTTTCACGACGACTCCTCGAAACTTTGCTATCAATTTAGTATCATTCGTGAATCTATCTACGCCCTATGCTCGAACAACGCATTGAAAAACACTTCATCGACAGCGCGGACCTGAAATACCAGGCGGCTCAGATGTTGGCCAAGCCCATCGGTCAAGCCACGGAAGCGCTATTGGCTTGCGTGACCAATGGCGGCAAGGTCTTAGTTTGCGGCAACGGTGGGTCTGCTGCCGACGCACAGCATTTTGCGGCGGAATTCGTGGGGCGCTACGAACGCGAACGGCCCGAGCTGGCGGCATTTGCACTCACGACCGACAGCTCCATCCTGACCGCCATTGGCAATGACTATGGCTTCGAACAGATATTTTCCAAGCAGGTGCGTGCGCTGGGCTCGGGTGGCGACGTGTTGCTGGCGATATCCACCAGTGGCAATTCTGCCAACATCATCGCGGCGATTGAAGCAGCTCACGAGCGCGAAATGAGCGTCATCGCCTTGACAGGCAAGGGCGGTGGCAAGATCGCTATGCTCTTGCAAGAAACAGACGTGCACATCTGCGTTCCTCACGATCGCACGGCGCGCATTCAGGAAGTTCATCTACTCACCTTGCACTGCCTGTGCGATGGCGTGGATGCCATGTTGTTGGGTGACCAGGAGAATCTATGATCACTTTGAAATTTGAATCTCGACGTATGGTTTTGGCGCTGGGTGGCGCTGCGATCGCGTCCCAGGTCTTGGTCGGATGTGCACCGTTGCTCGTTGGCGGGGCCATGCTTGGCGGCACGCTGCTGGCCGTTGACCGACGCACCTCGGGCGCTCAGCTCGAGGACGAAGGCATTGAGCTGCGATCTATGAACCGTCTCCGCGAGGCCTTCCTCGAGCGTGTGCACATCAACGTCACCAGCTATAACCGCCAAGTCTTGCTCACGGGTGAAGTTCCCAGCGACGCAGATAAGCAGCGCGCGCAAGAGATTATCAGCCGCGTCGAGAACGTGCGCAGCGTCGTCAATGAGTTGGCCGTCTTGGGGAACACCACGCTCACGTCGCGATCATCGGATGCTTTAATCACTGGCCGCGTCAAGGCGGGTTTTGTCGATGCCCAGGATTTGTATGCGGCAGCGTTCAAGGTGGTGACTGAGCGCGGGACGACGTACTTGCTGGGTCGAGTCTCGCAGCGAGAAGCCGCTCGCGCCACCGAGATTGCGCGGAGCACACCGGGCGTGCAACGCGTGGTACGCGTGTTTGAAATCATCAGCGAAGAGGAGTTGCAACGCCTACTCCCACAGCAGGCGAAGCCTTAGAGCGGGCCTGCCAAACTGGGCAATGGCGTCGCGCCGCGACCGAATTTGCGGCCCCGCTCAGGGGCCGGCTCCATTTCGTGCCTGACATGTAACTCAATTACAGTCACAATGCACTGCATCAGCTTACGGCTGAAGCGCACCCCTTGATGCGCCGCCGCAGCTATTGGAGACTCAATGAAAGAAGAACGCATTCCCCGCCACGCAACCAAGATTGTGGCCACCATTGGCCCTGCCTCTTCAACCGTAGAAATGCTGGAGGCGATGATCCGCGCTAAGGTGAGCGTCGTTCGCCTTAACTTCAGTCATGGCACGGCGCAAGATCACATCGATCGGGCGCTCATGGTGCGCGAAGCTTCTCGTAGAGCCGGTCGCGTGGTGGCGATCATGGCGGATCTTCAGGGCCCGAAGATCCGCGTGGGCAAGTTCGCGGAAAGCAAAGTATGGCTTGAGAACGGTGCAAAGTTTGTGCTCGACGGCGACCGCACAGAGCTAGGCGACATCAATGCCGTGGGCTTGGACTACAAGGACCTGCCGCGCGA
>JANPAK010000313.1:0-5552 GCA_031429925.1 Variovorax sp. | reverse complement strand
GCACCGGGCGAGCCCCTAGAGCATGCAACATCGAGCGCTGTTCGTCGGGTGACGCACCCGCCATCAAGGCCTGAACTTTGCTGGTGCGTTCACTTCGCGAATTTGCAGTGAGCGAGATATCTTTGACGGCTTCCACTTTGGCGACGAGCGCTGCTGTCGAGCCTTTCGCCACAGCATGTCGTTCGCGTCGCGTTGCAACGGGTGACAAGGGCGGGCTAATATTGCGGGGACGGGTCGTGCGCGGCTTGGTGGCCATCTTCTTTCCTTATGAAATGTGACGTGTAGATGACATCATGATGGAGTCGGCACTGTTGAGTTTGATTCAGATCAAAAGCAAGCCGAATGGGGCCGCAGGATCAAAACAATGCGCATTTGACCCGCTCCTCGCCTAGGCTTTGTCCTTTAGCGCCAACACTTGAGAGGTAGTCAGCCAACGCCACTGGCCTGATGGCAGTTCATCACCCAAAACCAAGTTGCCAATTTGTGAGCGATGCAGCGCGACGACATGGTTGCCCACAGCTGCAATCATGCGTTTGACTTGGTGGTATTTGCCTTCTGTAAGTGTCATATCCAGCGTCTTTTCGCCGGTTTGCGCGGCAGCCGCCGCTTTAACGGGCTTGGGATCGTCATTGAGCACCACGCCGGCAAGAAGCTTGGAGACCTGCTGCGCCTCCACCGGGCGATCCGTGGTGATTTGGTAAACCTTGGGCACATGGTGCTTTGGTGCACTCATCCTGTGCAAAAACTGGCCGTCGTCAGTCAGCAGGAGAAGGCCAGTCGTGTCTTGGTCGAGCCGTCCAATGGCTTGCACGCCTTGCACCACACCTTTGGTGGGTCGCTGGCGTAGCGGGGCGGGCAGCAGGCTGTAGGCACTTGGCCAGGCTCCGGGGCGGTGGCTGCACTCGAAACCGGCGGGTTTGTGCATCACGAGATAGGCGCGTTCGTGGTATTCCCATGCCTTGCTCTGCACAACAAACGGCATGCCCTCAGTTGCTACGATTTCAGTAGCATCCTGCGCAGATTCCACGCCGGGGAACTGCACAAAACCTTGTTGAATCAAGCCTGCGCAGACGCGCCGTGTGCCAAAGCCCTGGCTAAAGAGCAAATCATCCAGCCGCATGGCAATTACACCGCTGGTGCTGGCGTGGGCGTTGGGCTTCCAACCGCTTCGGGCTCACCCGCCTTGAACAGGGCCGCGACTCTTTTTTTGGTTTTGATATTGGCCGAGACGCGCGAGGGCGCAGGGGCGGGCCCATTATCCCAAGAGGCCGATTGCACGGCACTGCTGGGCTCTTCGTAGGGCTTGTTGAAAAATGGATCGACGGGTGCGCGGGAAGGGCGGCTGGCGTAGTTACTGCGAGGTGGGCTGGCAGGCCGATCGCTTGAGCGGTCGTCGCGTCGGTCATCCCGCCGCTCAGCGGGTCGCTCATCGCGGCGCGGCGCGACCTCGCTATTGCTATTGCTCTCTTCCCCCCAAGCGCGGCGGCCTGAGTTAAAGCGATCGCCGCGTCGTGGCGATTCGCTTTCCATTTCAATGGGCGAGAACTCCACTTTCGTTTTGATCAGCTTTTCAATGTCGGCGATCAAGCGCTTGTCGTCGCCATCGACAAAACTCAGCGCCAAGCCGGATGCGCCCGCGCGACCGGTGCGGCCAATGCGATGCACGTAGTCTTCGGCATTGAACGGAATGTCATAGTTGAAAACGGCCGGGACATCTTTGATGTCGAGGCCGCGCGCGGCCACATCGGTCGCGACCAGCAGATCGACTTCACCTTTTTTGAAGCTTTCAAGGGCTTTCAAGCGCTCGTCTTGACTCTTGTCGCCATGCAGCGCGGTCGTTCGCAAGCCATCGCGCTCGAGGCTACGCGCCAAGCGGGCACATCCGAGCTTACTGTTGCAAAACACAAAGGCTTGGGTGATGCCGCGCTCACGGATGAGTTGGCGCAAAACGCGGCGTTTGTCATCCTCGTGCACGCTGAAAAACAACTGTTCGACGTTGGCTGCGGTTTCGTTAGGCCGGGCCGTCTCCACCAAAATTGGGTTTTGCAGGTAACTCGCCGACAATCGCTTGATCTCTGGCGAGAAGGTGGCTGAAAAGAGCAGGGTGGTGCGCTGCTTGGGCAAATAGTTCAAGATGCGCTGTAGATCTGGCAAGAAGCCAATATCGAGCATGCGATCGGCTTCATCGAGAACCACGTACTCCACTTGGTTGAGCACGGCCGTCTTGGCTTCAATGTGATCGAGCAGCCTGCCGGGCGTGGCGGTGAGAATTTCCACGCCTTTGCGCAATTCGGCCATCTGCGGTTTGATATCGATACCGCCAAAGACGACGGCGCTGCGCAGCTGCGTGTATTTCGCATACTGCGCGACGTTAGCGGCGATTTGATCCGCCAGTTCGCGCGTGGGAGTGAGCACCAAGGCGCGAACGGGGTGGCGAGCAGGGGAGAGCGACGCACTTTCGTGCTTCAGCATGCGTTGAAGCAAAGGCAGCACAAAGGCGGCAGTCTTGCCGGTGCCGGTCTGAGCAGCGCCCATCACATCGCGGCCTGCGAGCACATGCGGAATGGCCTGCGCCTGAATTGGGCTCATGGTGGTGTAGCCTTTTTCGGCCACGGCACGAAGGATGTTGTCGGCCAAGCCAACGGAGGAAAATGGGATATTCAGGGGTTCGGTCATGTAGGGTGTATTGTCGCATTTAGCTCAGACACCCACGTGACAACCCTAGAGCGCCTACCTCAGAACACCCGCCACAATGGAAAAGCCATGATTTCAGACGAACCCATCCTGTCCCAAGACGAACGCGAAGCGATCAACACCGGGCGCTGGTTTTCCAGCCTTTCGCCCAGTTTGCGCCACGACATCCTGCGCTATGCCTACGTCAAACGCTATCGTGATGGCGAACTGATCGCAGCACGCGGGGAGCGGCCGGATGAATGGGTGGCCTGCGCGAAGGGCGCTGTTCGCATATCCAGTACCTCTGTATCCGGCAAACAAGTCACCCTCACTTACGTCGAGCCAGGGATCTGGTTTGGCGATGTGTCGATTTTCGATGGCGACCAGCGTACCCACGATTCTTATGCCCACGGAGATACCACCATTGTGTGCGTCTCGCGCAGCGATTTCACCAAAATCTTGGCCGATCACACTGAGCTTTACGAAGCCCTGCTGCGCTTGAATGCGCGTGTCGTCAGGCTCTTGTTTGGTCTGGTGGAAGACTTGAACACTTTGCCGCTTCGTGCGCGCTTGGCTAAGCAACTGGTGCATTTGGCTCGCAGTTATGGCGTGCCCAGTCTCTCGCAACAAGACGAAACCCGCATTGGCCTGCATCTGGCTCAAGAGGAGCTTGCGCAGCTTCTGGGGGCATCGCGCCAGCGTGTGAACCAAGAGCTAAAGCAAATGGAGCGTGAGGAATTGATCCGCGTGGAGCCCAGTGGCTTGATCGTGCGTAGCCGCGAAGGCTTGAAGCGCATTGGTAACGGAGACCAAGAATGAGCGGCTTCGAACATTTTGTCGGCACACGCGCCGTATCAGATCAACATGCCTTCGATGTGCCAGTGCTCAATGCATGGCTAGAGAAGAATGTCGAGGGCTACGCTGGGCCTTTGACCGTCGAGATGTTCAAAGGCGGGCAATCGAATCCCACCTACAAACTTCTCACACCAAGCCAAGCCTATGTGATGCGTGCCAAGCCGGGCCCTGTGGCTAAGTTGCTGCCGTCGGCGCACGCCGTGGAGCGCGAGTTTGCGGTGATGAGTGGTTTAGCAGGCACGCCGGTGCCAGTCGCCAAGATGTACGCGCTTTGCGAAGATGAATCGGTGATTGGCCGCGCGTTTTACATCATGGAGTTTGTGGCCGGCAGAGTGATTTGGGATCAGGCCTTGCCGGGAATGACGCCAGACGAACGTGGCGCGATTTACCGCGAAATGAATCGGGTGCAAGCGGCCTTGCATACGGTGGACTTCGCTGCCCAAGGCTTGGCGGGCTACGGCAAACCCGGTAACTACTTTGAGCGCCAGATTGGCCGCTGGAGCAAACAATACCAAGCTTCAATCACGCAATCCATTCCCGAGATGGATCAACTGATCGAGTGGTTGCCTGCGAATATTCCCACGAGCGCTAAGGATGAAAGCAAAGTGTCGATCGTGCATGGCGACTATCGCTTAGACAATCTGATCTTTCACCCGACCGAGCCGCGCGTGCTCGCTGTGCTCGATTGGGAGCTTTCCACGCTCGGTCACCCATTGGCGGACTTCAGCTACCACTGCATGGCTTGGCATATTCCGCCGGGTGCCTTCAGAGGCATTGGCGGGCTCGATCACGCTGCGCTTGGCATTCCCAGTGAAGCCGAATACATCAAGCTGTATTGCGAGCGCACAGGATTAGCAACGCCTGATTCGCTCAAACAAGACTGGCCGTTTTATATGGCCTACAACCTATTTCGCATTGCCGCAATTTTGCAAGGCATTGCGAAAAGGGTGGAGACGGGCACGGCATCGAGTGCTCAGGCAGTGTCTTCGGCGGCGGGCGCCAAACCACTGGCTCAAATGGCTTGGGCTTTTGCCAAGCGCTATCAAAAATGAAGCATTTCACGCAATATCTATAAGGGCAAACCATGGATTTCTCATATTCTCCCCGGGTTCAAGAACTACAAACCCAGCTCTACAAATTCTTTGACGAGCACATTTATCCCAACGAAAAAGCGTATGCCGATGAGATTGAGGCCAACACGCAAGCCGGCAAGCGCTGGACCCCGTTGCAGACGATCGAAAAGCTCAAGCCAATCGCTCAAAAGCAGGGTCTATGGAATTTATTTCTCCCGCGTGATACGGCCGAGATCGCCGGTTTCGGTGGGGATCCGCAGTTTGGCGGCGCAGGCTTGACCAATCAGGAATATGCGCCTTTGGCGGAGATCATGGGGCGTGTGCTTTGGGCCAGCGAGGTGTTTAACTGCTCGGCGCCGGATACCGGCAACATGGAAACCCTGGCACGTTACGGCTCGCAGGAAATTCGCGACCGCTGGCTCAAGCCACTGCTGCGCGGGGAAGTGCGCTCGGCTTTCGCCATGACGGAGCCCGATGTGGCCTCCAGCGACGCCACCAATATCGCCACCCGCATCGAGCGGCAATCGGATGAAACCTATCTCATCAATGGCCGCAAATGGTGGATTTCCGGTGCAGGGGATCCCCGCTGCGCGGTGTACATCACCATGGGCAAGAGCGATCCTGATGCGCCGCGCCACAGCCAGCAAAGCATGATCGTTGTGCCTGCGGATGCGCTAGGGATCAAAGTGATTCGCCCGCTCACCGTGTTTGGCTACGATGACGCACCGCACGGCCACTGCGAGATGACGTTCACGGATGTGCGCGTACCGGCTGCCAACATGCTGCTCGGCGAGGGTCGAGGCTTTGAAATCGCGCAAGGCCGCTTAGGCCCTGGGCGTATTCACCACTGCATGCGTCTGATCGGCTTGGCTGAGCGCGCGCTCGAGCTGATGTGCCGCCGCGCCTCGTCGCGCATCGCCTTCGGCAAGACGGTGGCCGCACAAGGCGTGA
>JANPAK010000312.1:0-2324 GCA_031429925.1 Variovorax sp. | reverse complement strand
CGCAACCGGCGCCGTGGGGACTGCGGCTGTTGGTGGAGGCGCTGGAGCCTGCGGGGCGCCTCCGCAAGCGGCAGATACGGCCACGGCTCCGGCAAGACCCACCAGCGCGCGCGAATACGTTGTGAACATGCGGCCGATTGTAGCGTCCTTCGGCGGAGCGCGCGACGTGCGGCTCTACACTGTGGCGCATGCGCCAGGTGGGAAGCAGCCTGCTGGTGTTTGCGCGTCCGGCCGCCGTGCGCTAACGAGCGGCGTTGAGGTCGACGTAGCCCACGCCCTCGCGCACCGTGATCCGCGTGCCGAACGGCGTCGACAGCCGCGTGAGGTCGCTGAAGATCTTCGCGGCCAGCGGCGCATCTGCCAGCAACGGCCGTCCGCGCACCTGGCGCGCGGCGCCGAAGCCCAGGCCGATGGGATGCAGCGCCAGCTCCACCAGCCGCTCGCCGTCGAACCGTGGCATGGCCACCACCGATTCCCAGATCAGCCGGTCGGCCGGAAAGCCCGACTTGTCGAAGTTGTAGCGACGATTGAGGTAGTCGTTGGGTTGGGTGCCCTCGCCAAGGCTCTGCTCTTCGTAGTTGTCGCTCGGATAGCGCAACACCGTCTCGTTCTGAAAAATGAAATTGGCCAGGCTGTACATGATGGGTTTGCCCTTGTACACCTCGATGCCGCGCAGCACGTGCGGGCCGTGGACGACGAACAGATCGGCGCCCGCATCGACCATGGCACGCGCAAAGGTGGGCAGGAACTGCGGAGGCTCGGTCATGCCGGCGCGGCCGGACTCGTGCGCGTGAATCGACACGACCACGTAGTCCGCCAGCGTGGCTGCGCTCTTCACCACCGCCGCAATCTCGTCGAGGTCGCGCTTCACGGGCTCGGTGCGGATGCCGGGCGTGTCGCCCACGACGAACCGCCGGCCCACGAAGGTCAGTGCGTCCCCGTCGGCCGGAGGCCGTCCTGTCACCTCACCCGCCGCCAGCTTCAACTGCTCGAAGCGCTCCTTGGTGACGACGTAGGTCGTGGTGAAGCGCAGGGGATTCAAGCCCGGCCGCGCCGGCACGTCGCCGCGGGTGTTTCCGGCCCGCGAGTGATCGGGAAACGTAGACGACACGGAGATGAGCGCGATCCGGCCCTTGCCGGTTTCCAGGAACTTCGCCTCACGCGCCTCGGTCAGGCTCTGTCCCACGCCGGCCGCCACGATGCCCGCCTCGGCTACGTATTTCTGCGTGAGCCGCATCGCCGGCACGCCGTAGTCGCCCGCATGGTTGTTGGCAAGCGACCCCAGGTCGAAGCCGGCCCACGCCAGTTCCCGCGCCAGGGCGGGCTCGGCGCGCAGGTAGGTGCCGCCGCTCTCGTTCATGGGGTACGACTCGAAGTCGTGGAACAGCATCTCGATGTTGGTGAACGCGGCGTCGGCGCCGCGCACGAGCGCGATGAGCCGCGTGAAGGCGGGCTCGCTATAGACCGACAGCTTGCGGGTGATGATGGAGTCGCCTGTGAGGGCCAGGCGCATCCCGCCCGGCGCCGGCTGCGCCAGCAGACGATCGCGTCCTGAGACGGCCCACGCGCCGAAGATCACCAGCCACACCACCGCCGCCAGGGTTCGCGTCGTCATCGTGAGCCTCCTGCCGCGCGCGCGGCTACTCCATCAGCTTGCGAATTGTATTGCCGAACGACTCGCGTCCCGTGGCCGGGTCGTACACGATGACCGGCATGAGCTTGCCGCGAATCGTCTGAGGGCTCGACCGTGCATAGCCCATTAGCACAGACGCCAGAGCCGTCTTCTCGGCCGACACGGCGGGGTCATGAGGCAACGACGTGAAGAGATCGGTGAGCGTCACGGGCCACGGCGCGCTCCGCAGCAGCCCGTCGACGATGGTGCCCTTGACGACATTGTGAGAGAAGTTGAAGAAGAACGAGAGCGGCGAGTAGCGCTGCGAGGTCGGCCGGAACGCCTCGAACTCCTCGCGCAGCCGGGTGCGGTGCGCCAGTAGCAGTTCGCGCGCCCGTGACCGCTCGGCCTCGTGCGGAATGAGCGTGCTGAACGGCGCGCCCACGAACGCCCGGGCATCGGGCGTGAGCCCGTTGAGCAGGGCCTCGACGACGACGTCGCGCTCGTGCCCACATTGTCCCGCGTCGGTCATCCGCGAATATTCGTCGGCGGCGCCAGCCACGGCGAAGCACAACCAGGGATAGTCGGCCACGTTGTCGTCGCGCATCTTGATGGTGTCGCGCGCGTAGGTGGCTTCGAAGCCGAAGCGCAAATGGCTCCCCATGGCGGCGCAGTGCTGCAGCGCCGTGCGCGTGCGGCGCACCTGGCCGAG
>JANPAK010000311.1:0-1602 GCA_031429925.1 Variovorax sp. | reverse complement strand
GGCTGGTAGATCGCGCACGATGTGCGGTTTGTTCAACGCCAATCGGCTCGGATCGATCAAATTCATGTCGGCGCGCATGCCTGCTTGGATCAGACCGCGATCGCGAAAACCAAAGTATTTTGCGTTGCGCCCCGAGAGCATGTTTACTGCTTGTTGTAGGCTGATCGGTGCTTCAGTCGCACCCTTTTTCGCCCAGTGCGTGAGCATGAACGTGGAAAAACTCGCATCGCAAATCGTGCCTACATGTGCGCCCGCGTCAGACAATCCCATCAACGCGCGGGGATGCTTGAGCATTTGCTCCACCACATTCAGATTACCTTCGTTGTAATTAAAGATGGGAAAGTAAATGAGCTGGCTGCCGTCACCTTCGGCCAAATAATCGTAAATCGCTAGCAGCGGGTTGACGCCGCGCTGCTTGGCGCGCACGAGGAAGCTGTCCATCAAGGTTGGCTCGTAGTTGGGTGAAGCGGTGAGGGGAAACATCCGCGCTGAAATCATGTCAATGCGCGCCAGCAGCATGTCCACCAAGGGCGGTACGCTGGATCCATCGCCAGCCAGCCGCTCAGATTTTTCAGTCAACAAACGGGCGCGGCGCGCTGGCTCGCGCAGGGCAGCGGCCTGCTGTGGCAAGGGCAGATGCGCAATCTCTTTGTAAAGCGGAAAGCCCATGAGTGCATGAAAGGCCGTATCCAAACCCGTGATCACGCCGATGCCGCGCGCAGCGGTTTGCAAATGCAGTGGTAAGCCTTCAGCGGCGCTTGTCTCCACCGCTTTGGCCAGCCATTGCCATTGGATGCCGCCGGGATCGCGCTGCAGCCAGGTCATCGACAGCGGGCGTCCACTGGTCTGCGCCATGCGTTTCACGTGCGCAAACTCGGCTTGGAAGCGCAGGTGGGCGGCATCGTCGTCGTGGGTTGGGCCGCGCAGCACATCAAAATCGTTCACGAGTTGGATCACACCGTGATCCAAGCCTTGGAAGGCCTGCGCCAAAGCGCTGAGTTCGGCATCGTCCGCTTCTGAGGCTGGCGTCCATTCGCCGCGTGAGGTGCGGTGGTTGTCGCTGCGGCCGGTGGAGAAGCCTGCTGCACCGGCTTGCAGCGCTTGCTTGAGCAACGCCTGCATCGCCGCGCAGTCATGCGGTGTGGCAGCTTCTTTAGCCAAGGCACGCTCACCCATCACCGTCATGCGCAGTGGGTCATGCGGCACCAAGCAGGCGAAGTCCAGGCTGTGTGGCATGACATCCAGCGCGTTCATGTAGCTAGGGAAATCCGTCCAGTTGAACTTCACCCCCTCGGCCAAAGCCGCGCCGGGAATGTCTTCCACGCCTTCCATGAGCCGGATGAGGCGCTGCTGCTCATCCTGCGTGTTGGCGGACAGCGGCGCAAAGCCCACACCGCAATTGCCCATCACCACGGTGGTTGTGCCGTGCTGGATGCTGGGGGAGAAGGTTTCGTCCCAACTGGCTTGGCCGTCGTAATGCGAGTGAATGTCGACAAAGCCGGGGGTGAGCCAAGCACCGTAGGCGTTGATCGTTTCTTTCGCTGCTTGTGTGATCTTGCCGATCTCAGCGATCTTGCCGTTTTGTATGCCAAGGTCTGCGGT
>JANPAK010000310.1:0-9984 GCA_031429925.1 Variovorax sp. | reverse complement strand
GCGTTGATCGAACGCTACATCGCTGACGGCCAGCCCGTCGGCTCGCGCACGCTTTCTAAGGCCAGTGGCTTGGATTTATCCGCAGCCACCATTCGCAACGTGATGAGTGACTTGGAAGACCTGGGTCTGATTGCTTCACCGCACACCAGCGCTGGCCGTATTCCGACAGCGCGGGGCTACCGGTTGTTTGTGGACACCATGCTTACCGTCGATCAAAGTGGCCTGCAAACTGCGGCGATGAGCTCCACCCTGGCTGCTGACCAGCCGCAGCGCGTGATCGTTAACGCAGCGCATTTGCTATCGAGCCTCTCGCAATTCGTCGGCGTGGTGATCGCGCCACGGAAAACATCTGTTTTCCGCCATATCGAATTTTTGCGGCTTTCGGAAAAGCGCATTTTGGTGATCATCGTCGCGCCAGACGGTGATGTACAAAACCGAGTGATCTTTACTGAGAGCGATTACAAGCAAACGCAACTGATTGAAGCCGCTAATTTCTTGAATTCGAATTATGCGGGTTTGGCCATTGAGCAAGTGCGCGAGCGGCTCAAGATGGAGGTCGAGCAGTTGCAAGGTGAGATTGCGCAGCTTATGCAAGCAGCAGTGCAGGTCAGCAGCGAGGCGCTGGGCTCTACAGACGGCGAAGTGGTGGTCTCAGGCGAGCGCAATTTGCTGGAGATCAGTGATTTTTCGCAAGACTTGGGGCATTTGCGCCGCGCATTCAATTTGTTTGAGCAGAAAGCCCAACTCTTGCGCTTGCTCGATGTTTCTAGCCAAGCGCAAGGTGTGCGGATTTATATTGGCGGCGAAAGCCAGGTCGTGCCAGTGGAAGAATTGTCTGTGGTGAGTGCGCCGTACATGGTGGATGGACTTGTGGTGGGCAAGCTCGCGGTGATCGGCCCCACGCGCATGCCCTATGAGCGCATGATTCAGATTGTGGACATCACGTCTAAGCTTGTGGGAAATGCACTTAGCCAAGGCAACACGCAAAGACTTCTCTGATTCGCATGCTATAATTTTTGGCTTGTGCGGCTGTAGCTCAGTTGGATAGAGTACTTGGCTACGAACCAAGGGGTCGTGGGTTCAATTCCTGCCAGCCGCACCATTATTGTTATTGTTTTATAGAGTCAGTTTCGGCGTGTGGCGCAGCCTGGTAGCGCACTTGCATGGGGTGCAAGGGGTCGAAGGTTCGAATCCTTTCACGCCGACCAGGGATCATGAGGCTGAGTGTGTTGCTGCACATTCAGCCTTTTTTCGTTCGCGCTGTCCCGTTGTTTGTTGCTTTTTCCATTGTGTTTTTGCGGCCGTGAAGGCCAGCCATCACCATGACTATTTCAAGCCCTACGATTCGCCTCACCGAAATCAAACTGCCGCTGGATCACACGCCGCAGGCTTTGCGCCTAGCTGTCTGCCACCGCTTAAACATTGCCGACGATGCGCTGCTGGAGCTGCATATCTTTCGTCGTGGCTACGATGCTCGCAAGAAAAGCGACATTTACTTCATCTATACGTTGGATGTGCGTACCCAAGACAACGCCGCCACATTGGCGCTTGCTAAGAAAAACACGAAGACGGCGGCGCTGGTCAACACCACGCCAGATACCGAATACAAAGCCGTGGCTCACGCGCCGCAGTGCGAATTTAAGCGCCCCATCGTCGTGGGCACCGGGCCTTGCGGCTTGTTTGCGGCGCTCAATCTCGCGCAAATGGGATTTAAGCCTCTGATTTTGGAGCGCGGCAAGATCGTACGTGAGCGTACGAAAGACACTTGGGGTTTTTGGCGCAAACGCGATTTGAAGACAGACAGCAACGTGCAATTTGGCGAAGGCGGCGCGGGCACGTTTTCTGACGGCAAGCTGTGGAGCCAAGTCAAAGACCCGCTTTTTCACGGCCGCAAGGTGATGCAAGAGATGGTGCGCGGTGGTGCGCCCGATGAGATCATGTACGTCAGCAAGCCGCATGTGGGCACGTTTCGGCTGGTGAAAGTGGTGGAGTTTTTGCGGGAAGAGATTGTGCGTTTGGGTGGGGAGTTTCGGTTTTCTACGCAGTTGGTCGATTTGAATATCGAAAGTGGTGCGGTTCGCGGCATCACCACTGAGCATCCTGAACGGGGCTTAGAGCAAATCGACGCAGAGCATGTGATCTTGGCGCTTGGCCATAGTGCGCGGGATACGTTTGAAATGTTGCTCGAGCGCGGCGTCTATGCCGAGGCCAAGCCGTTCTCGGTGGGCTTTCGCATTGAGCATCCGCAGAGTTTGATTGATCGCGCGAGGCTGGGCCCGTTTGCGGGCAATGAGATGCTGGGCGCGGCGGATTACAAGCTGGTGCATCACGCGAGCAATGGCCGCAGCGTGTACAGCTTTTGCATGTGTCCCGGTGGCACGGTGGTGGCAGCGAGCAGCGAAGCAGGCAGCGTGGTGACCAATGGCATGAGCCAGTACTCGCGCAATGAGCGCAATGCCAATGCTGGCATCGTGGTGGGCATTGAGCCGCGAGATTTTGATTTTGATGCGTTAGGAAAGCCGCTGGTGAATGAGGCTCAGCGTGGCCACGTGTTAGCTGGAATGCGTTTTCAACGCGCATTAGAACGTAGCGCGTACCTTCTCGGCGGCGAAGATTACAGCGCGCCCGGCCAGCGCGTGGGCGATTTTCTGCGCAATATCGTCAGCCCGCAATTGGGCGATGTGATTCCCAGCTACAAGCCGGGCGTGCATCTGACAAATTTGGGTGATGAAAAAGCGCCCGCGCTACCGATGTATGCGATTGAGGCGATTCGTGAATCGATACCCACATTTGCCAAGCAGATTGTTGATTTTGATTTGTACGACGCGATGCTCACCGGCGTGGAGACGCGCACGTCAGCGCCGATTCGCATCAAACGGCATGAGCCGCGCCTAGAAGGCGGCCGCCGGCCTGATGGCCAGAGGCATGACGAGCATCCGCTGCGCTATCAATCGATCAACACACGCGGTCTTTATCCGGCAGGCGAGGGCGCAGGCTACGCGGGTGGCATCATGAGTGCGGCGATTGATGGACTCAAGGTCGCAGAGGCGGTGGCTTTGAACATTGCCACGGGCGCTCTTTAAAGGGTGCGATGATCCAAATCTGTAGTTTGCTGCCAAGGACCATCCACAAACTGCTATGATTATTATAGCAATCTCTTACACGGTACCGGTTGTGCTGCCGAGTTGATGCAGGCGTGCGTAATGCCCTTGCATAGCAATCAACTGAGAGTGCGCGCCGCGTTCCACAATTCGGCCTTGGTGCATCACGACAATCTCATCCGCATGCTCGATGGTTGAAAGGCGATGCGCGATGATCAGTGTAGTGCGGCCAACGGTGAGCTTGGCCAGGGCCGCTTTCACCGCTTGCTCGGACTCAGTATCAAGCGCTGAGGTGGCTTCATCCAAGATCACAATAGGCGCATTCTTGTAGAGAGCTCGCGCAATTGCAAGACGCTGGCGCTGACCGCCGCTCAAGGTGTTGGCATTGTGGCCCACTTGTGTGTTGATACCCTGCATCAAGCCCTTCACCCAATCGTTCAAGTGAGCGGCTTCGAGCGCGGCGGCGACGCGTGCGGGATCGATCTGATCACCTAAGGCAACATTCGCTGCGACCGTATCGCTGAACATCACCACATCTTGGCTTACAAAGGAAAACTGCGCCCGCAACGCGTCAATCTGCCACTCGCGCAGGTCAACGCCACCAAGCATCACCTTACCTTCGGTTGCATCAACGAATCGCGGCAGCAGGTTGACCAGCGTTGTCTTGCCCGAACCAGAGCCACCGACCAAAGCAATTGTTCGGCCAGGCGCGACCTCAAAGTCAATGCCCATCAAAGCATTTTGATCGGCGTTGTCATATCTCAGGCAGACGTTTTGAAACTGTAAGGTCAATGGCTCCAAATCTTCAGGGTCAGGCCGATAGGCTCCACCTGTTTCTTTTGGGGTGTGTTCGATAAGATCAAGCCCGCGCTCTAACGCGGTTAGGCCTCGGGTTAAGGTGCCGGCGATCTCGGACAGCGCACGCAGGGGAGTGATCAGTAGCAGCATCGCCATGACAAAAGCGACAAATCCGCCAACACTGGTGCCCGTCGTTGCGTTTTGCCACAAGGCTGCGGTGATCACTGCAGAAAGCGCGGTGGCTGCCAAAATTTGCGTGATCGGCATGACGGCGGCCGACGCGATGGTGGATTTGAGTGCTAAGCGGCGTAGGCTTTTGGCCAAACCTGCAAAACGTGCGCGCTGCCCGCTCTGCGCTTGATGAAGGCGAACGGTACGCCAAGCCAAGACGTTTTCCTCCACCACATAAGCCAGTTCGTCGGTGGCGATTTGGCTCTTCTTGGTCAGGCTATGCAGGCGCTTGGATAAAGCTCGAATCGTCCAGCCCATCGCCGGGCCCACGGAAAAAACGATCAAGGTCAATTGCCAGTTCAGATAGAGCAAATACGCGAGCAGCGCGACGACGGACAGTAGATTTTTGGCCAAGGTCAACAAAGCCGTGACCACCATCGTCGAGCCAGTTTGCACCTCGTACACCATGGTATTGACTAGGTTGCTGGCCGTGTGGCGGGTATAAAGGCTCGGGTGCGCTTCGTGAAGGATCGCAAACTGTGCGCTCGACAAACGTTCCACGATGCCGTAGGCCAACGCGCTGGTGCAGTATTTGGCAACAAACGTTGATAAACCCCGAACTGCAAATAAGCCAATCAACGCAACGGGTACGATCCAAAGCGCCAACCGGTTGTCACCGAATCCGCGATCCAAGAGAGGCTTCATGAGAGCCGGCACGAGTGGCTCGGTGATCGCGGTCACAATGACAGCGATCGCGATCACCGCCAGATATGGCACCGCGCCTTGCGCATACGGCCGCAGACGACGCAACACTGCCAGGAGGCGGGTCCGTTGGGGTGCTGGTGCAGGCGGAATTCTCTGCTCAGGCGTGTCTGAAGGGGGCTGATCACTCATAACCATGTGGTAGAAGCGCGCGGGTTTTTCAATGTTTGGACACGATTTAAGTTTCAAATACTCTTGGTTGAAATGCTCATAGTGGGAACCTATGCGGTAGGATTATCGTCTGAGTCAAAAACCTTCCCGCCCAATGCCTCTGTCTCGCCCTCCACGCATGTTTTCCCGTCGAACCAGCGTTCAAGTTGCCCTGTCTTTCGCGGGCTTGATCTCTTCGGCTGCTTTGGCGCAGTTCCGAGTTGAAATCTCGGGCGTTGGGTTGACCCAGTTACCCATAGCTGTGATGTCTTTTCGTGGTGATGACTCCGCACCTCAGCGGATCGGTGCGATTGTGCAGGCTGACTTGGAGAGATCGGGTCAGTTCAAGCAGATCGACCCGGGCAACACCGGCCTTGATGAAGCCAGTCGTCCAGACATGAGTCCGCTACGTCAGCGAGGCGCCGATCACTTGGTGGTTGGAAGCACCAATCGCCTTGCCGATGGCCGCTTTGAGGTGCGCTTCCGGTTATGGGATGTCGTGCGTGGCCAAGACCTAGGTGCGCAGAGCTATGCCGTGCCATCTGCTGATTTGCGTTTGGCAGCGCATCGGGTAGCGGATTTTGTCTACGAGAAACTGACAGGCGACAAAGGTGCATTCTCCTCGCGTATCGCTTATGTGACTAAAGGTGGCCCAACCAATGCACAGCGCCACAATCTTTGGATTGCAGACTCGGATGGGGAGAGCGCTCAAAGTGCGTTGGCCAGCCCTGAGCCCATTATTTCGGCTAGCTGGTCTCCAAACGGGGCGCAACTCGCATACGTGTCGTTTGAATCGCGCAAGCCTGTTGTGTACATTCATGACGTCGCCACCGGGCGGCGCAGATTGCTGGCCAACTTCCGAGGCTCCAACAGTGCGCCCGCATGGTCCCCCGATGGCAAGCAGCTTGCGATCACGCTCAGCCGAGATGGAAATTCGCAGATTTACGGTATCGACAATACTGGCGGTGAGCCACGCAGGTTGTCCCAATCCAGCGGCATCGACACTGAACCCGTGTACTCTCCCGACGGCCGTTTCATTTACTTTGTCAGCGATCGAGGCGGTGCGCCGCAAATCTATCGAATGCCTGCGGGCGGTGAGGCGGCCGGTCGCGCCGAGCGAATCACCTTCAGTGGCAACTACAATATTTCTCCGACGATCAGCCCAGATGGCAAGCGGATGGCCTTCATTTCCCGGGTGGCAGGCGATTTCCGGTTACACGTCATGGAGTTGGGCGGTCAAAGTGCCATTGCGCTGACCGAGACCAGTGCGGATGAACGCCCCAGCTTTGCGCCCAACAACAAGCTGATCCTTTACGCGACACGCCATGCGGGTAAAGAAGCGCTAATGACAACGACACTAGATGGCCGCATTAAAGCGCGCTTGGCCTCGCAGGGTGGCGATATTCGTGAACCCCAATGGGGCAAGTAATCAGGGCCTCAACCAACAATCAAGGAGCATCCATGAACCTTCTCCAGCGCATCGCAAAAATTTTAGCCACCTCAGTGGCGGTGGCCATCTTAGCCGCCTGCGCCTCTACCGTGAAACTCGATGACGTTCCGGTCGTGGACGCGAAGGGCGTCGGCGTTTCTGCGCCAATGGCTGTGCCATCAACCCCCGCTCAAGGTCAGCCCAACGCAGTGGTTGATCGCACAGTTCAGCCTGTGACCGTTGCACCCGCTGCCAGCGAGGCTGCCGGACCGATTGGCGTTGCCCGCGTGATTTTGTTTGACTACGATAGCTTCTCTATCAAGGCTGAGTACCAAAATGCGATCGATGCACACGCTCGCTTTCTAACTGCCAACCGAGGCCGTAGACTAGCGGTAGAGGGCCACACCGATGAACGCGGTGGCCGTGAGTACAACTTGGCGCTTGGCCAAAACCGTGCTGAAGCGGTGCGTCGTGCGCTGGCGTTGTTAGGCGTACAGGACGCGCAGGTTGAAGCCGTGAGCTTTGGTGAGGAAAAACCTGTGGACACCGCAAATACAGAACAAGCGTATGCTAAGAACCGCCGCGCTGAACTCACCTATCGCTGATCATGAATTGCGATTTGCTATCATTTCGGAAGCATGCTGCGCATATTCTATTTGGACTTTGCGCCATTTGTGCATTAAATGTCGCCCAAGCGGGATTGTTTGACGATGAGGAGGCCAGAAAAGCGATTTTGGAGCTGCGCAACCGCGTCGAACAAAATCGCCAAGCGGCAGAAACACAAGACGCTGAACTCAAGCGTAGTCTGAGCAAAGCCCTTGACGATAAGATACTTGAAGACAACGCAAATAACAGTGCATTGCGCCGCAGCATGCTTGATTTGCAGACTCAGATTGAAGCACTGCGCGCCGAGCTCGCACGCCTGCGGGGGCAAGATGAGCAAGTTGTGCGAGACGTGATCGACATGCAGCGTCGCCAAAGAGACTTGGCGCAGTCCGTTGACGAGCGATTCCGTCGCTTTGATCCCGTGAAAGTGCAACTTGACGGCAACGAGTTCATGGCAGAGCCAACTGAGAAGCGCGAGTATGACATTGCCTTTGCTTTGTTTCGTAAACCTGACTACGCGGCGGCGGCGATTGCATTGGCAGATTTTGTGCGGCGATATCCGAATACCGGATATGGTCCATCAGCCTTGTTTTGGCTTGGCAACGCAGAGTACGCCACGAAAGACTATCGCGAGGCGGTGGTTCATTTCCGCAGCATGCTGGCGGCAGCGCCTGAACATCCGAAAGCGCCAGAAGCAGCTTTGGCTTTGGCCAATAGCCAGATTGAACTCAAAGATCCTCGTTCGGCTCGTAAGACGCTAGAGGATTTGCTCAAAGCCTATCCGCAATCGGAGGCCGCAGCGGCTGCGAAGGATCGTCTGACCCGTTTGCGCTAATTATCTGCGTCGCCGCGGCTCGGATCAGCCGTGCGATCGGGGAAAGCAGGAGACAATCCGTATATGTTGTTCTCTGCCTCTGACGAAGCTTTCACGGTGTCCGGCGAGGCTATTCCTAGCCCCTTGTTGCGCAATCTCAACCCCGAACAACTCGCTGCAGTGACCCTACCTAACCAGCATGCGCTGATCTTGGCGGGCGCGGGTTCGGGCAAAACCCGGGTACTCACCACGCGCATCGCCTGGCTCATGCAAACTGGGCAAATCTCCCCAGGCGGAGTGATGGCGGTGACGTTTACGAATAAGGCCGCAAAGGAGATGCTTATACGGCTGCAAAGCATGCTGCCGGTGAATGTTCGTGGCATGTGGATTGGTACGTTTCACGGGCTTTGTAATCGCTTTTTGCGGGCGCATTACAAAATGGCGAATTTGCCGCAGAGCTTTCAGATTTTAGATACGCAGGATCAGCTCTCAGCGATCAAGCGGCTCATGAAGCAATTCAATGTGGATGACGAGCGCTTTCCTCCAAAGCAGTTGCAGTATTTCATTGGCGGCTGCAAGGAAGAAGGACAACGACCAGCAGACGTGCAGGCGCGCGACGAAGAAACCCGCAAGAAAGCGGAGTTTTATGCACTCTATGAAGAGCAGTGCCAGCGAGAAGGCGTCGTGGATTTTGGCGAGCTGATCCTGCGCTCATATGAGTTGCTGCGCGACAATCCTGCGGTGCGTGAGCACTATGCGCGGCGCTTTAAGCATATTTTGGTCGATGAGTTTCAAGATACCAATAAGCTGCAATATGCCTGGCTCAAGATGTTTGCGGGCTGGAGCCCAGAAAACGCCAAAGCGGGTAGCTACCAAGCCAGCAGCGGTGGCGCACATGTGGCTAGTGTGTTTGCGGTGGGCGACGATGACCAGAGCATTTATGCGTTTCGCGGCGCACGGGTCGGCAATATGGCTGATTTTGTGCGCGAGTTTGCGGTCGAAAAGCAAATCAAGCTGGAAGAAAACTACCGCAGCTACGCGCACATTCTTAATAGCGCCAACCATTTGATCAGTCACAACAGCAAGCGATTAGGCAAAAACCTGCGCACCAGCCAAGGCGTGGGCGAACCTGTGCGGGTGCAGCAGAGCAGCAGTGATTTCGGTGAGGCCCAGTGGCTGATTGAAGAAATTCGTCATGTTCTGCGAGACCAAGGGGCGCAAGCAGGGCTGAAGCACTCAGAGATTGCGATTCTTTACCGCAGCAATGCGCAAAGCCGGGTGATTGAAACTTCGCTTTTCAATGCCGGTATTCCGTATCGGGTGTACGGCGGGCTGCGCTTTTTCGAGCGCGCTGAAGTGAAGCACGCGCTGGCCTACCTTCGCCTATTAGAGAACCCTCATGATGACACCAGCTTCATGCGGGTCTGTAATTTTCCGCCGCGTGGTATCGGTGCCAGAAGCATTGAGCAATTGCAAGATGCTGCGCGTGCTTCTGGCTGCTCGCTACACGATGCGGTGAGCGTCGTGACTGGCAAGGCGGGCACCTCGCTAGGTGCGTTCGTTGCCAAGATGGATGTGCTGCGTGAGCAAACCGCTGGGCTCACGTTGCGCGAAATCATTGAGTTAGTCTTGCAGCACAGTGGCTTGATCGAGCATTACAAGGCGGACAAAGAAGGCGCAGACCGTGTTGAAAACTTGGAAGAATTGGTCAGCGCTGCAGAAAGTTTCGTCACGCAGGAGGGTTTTGGGCGAGATGCGGTGGCATTGCCGGTCGATGAGCTCGCCGAGGGCGCTTTGCCCCCATCGCCTGCCAGTCAAGGCTTGAATTCTGAATTAGACCAAATGGAATCTGCGCAAAGCGCTACAGAAATGCTAGCGCCTGATGCGGAAACGGGTGAAACGCTATCGCCGCTTGCCGCATTCCTCACACATGCTGCGCTGGAATCTGGCGACAACCAAGCGCAGGCGGGCAAAGAGGCGGTGCAGATGATGACAGTGCATTCGGCCAAAGGTTTAGAGTTCGATGCGGTATTCATCACGGGGCTGGAAGAAGGCCTGTTCCCGCATGAAAATTCACTATCGAGTCATGATGGTTTGGAGGAAGAGCGCAGGTTGATGTATGTAGCGATCACGCGCGCAAGGCAGCGCTTGTA
>JANPAK010000309.1:0-7600 GCA_031429925.1 Variovorax sp. | reverse complement strand
GCGTAGTCGCTCGCCCATGCGGAACACGCGGCTAGTGCGCAGGTGAGTAGGAGAGCACATGAGCGCATGGTGATTTATCTCAGTAAGATCTTCAAATCGTCCGCCAATGCCTGCGCACCCATGCCGTAGCGGGTGTAGAGGCGTAGCTTGCCTTGGGGGTCATAGACGAAGCTGGCGGCGGTGTGATCGAAGGTATAGCTGGTAGGCGTTTTGCCTTCGACTTTTTTGTAATAGACCTTAAAGTCTTTGGCTAATTTTGCGACCTGCTCTGGGCTACCGCGTAAGGCTGTGAAAGTGGGGTCAAAGCTTTCCATATAGGCCTTGAGCACAGCAGGCGTGTCGCGATCAGGGTCCACAGTCACGAAAACGGCCGTCACTTTGTCACCGTCTTTGCCCAAGGATTTTTTAACCGCGGCAATCTCGGCCATCGTGGTGGGGCACACATCTGGGCACTGCGCAAAACCGAAGAACAACACCACGACTTTGCCTTTGAAATCGGCTAAGGTTTTGGTTTGGCCATTCACGTCAGGCAAGGCGAAATCTTTCGCGTAGTCCGCGCCGGTGAGATCGATGCCGCGAAACTCTGGTTTCTTCTCAGCGCAGCCTGCCAAGAGCACAAAAAATACGGCAAACACGGCAAAAGCCTTCATCAAACCTGCGCAACGTGCTATTGAATTCATAGTATCTATAAAACGTAATGATCCACCAGCAACGCCGCGAACAAGACGCTCAGATGGATCAGAGAAAAGCGAAAAGTCTTGCGTGCAAGCGCATCGCTGTAATTTTGAAACAGCTTGAAGCCATACCAACAAAATCCAATGCTCAAGACGACGGCCACCAGCAAATAAATCCAGCTGCTCATGCCATATGCGAAGGGCATCAGGCAGGCGGCAAACAGAACGAAGGTGTAGAGCAAAATTTGCAAGCGCGTGTATTCGTTGCCATGCGTGACGGGCAGCATCGGCAGGCCGCTCTTGCGATAGTCTTCCACACGGTAAAGAGCGAGCGCCCAAAAATGCGGAGGGGTCCACAAGAAGATGATGAGGAAGAGAATGAAGGCTTCTGCCCCCACATCGCCTGTCATGGCCGCCCAGCCAAGCACAGGAGGCATCGCACCGGATGCGCCGCCGATCACGATGTTTTGCGGGGTGAGTGGTTTCAAAATCACCGTATAGATCACGGCGTAGCCCACAAAAGTAGCGAGCGTGAGCCACATGGTGAGCGGGTTTACGTACACATAGAGCACCCAGCAACCTGCAATGCATAGCAGCGCAGAAAACAGCCCGGTTTGCCAGTCTTGCAGATCGCCTTGCGCGGTAGGCCGCCAGGCTGTACGCCGCATTTTTGCGTCGATACCTTTTTCAACGATGCAATTGAAAGCCGCTGCTGCGCCAGAGACAAGCCAGATGCCGAAGCAAGCGATGAGCATCAGCTTGATTTCGCCCACATTTGGTAAACCGGGCACGGCTAGCACCATACCAATCAAGGCACAGAACACAATGAGCTGAATCACGCGTGGCTTCATCAGCGTGTAAAACTGTTTGGCTTTGTTGGTGCTGGCAATAGTTGGGGCGTTCATGGTGCAGCCTCCGATTTAACCAGTTTTAAATGGGATGGCTTTTTAGCTGCAGCCTCGCTGGGGTTTGTATGCAGGCGCAGACGCATCAACGCGCCCACACAAACAAGCACCAAGCCCGCTGCGCCGCCGGTATGTGACACTGCAGCGATCAACGGCCAGCCCAGCACCACATTGGAGAGACCTGTGACGAGCTGCCAGATCAACAAACCAGCAATCCACGCGGCGGGCTGCTTGTGGGATTGCTGGTATAGCAACCAAGCGGCAAACCCAAGCACACCAAAAACAATGAAGGCAAACAAGCGATGCACCACATGAATCGCAGTGAGTGCGGGCAGCGCAATCGTGTTGCCCTGCCCGGTTTGCCCGAGCTCGCGCCAGATTTCAAAGCCTTGGCGGAAATCCATCGGCGGGATCCACGCGCCTTGACACATCGGAAACTCTGCGCAAACCAGAACGGCGTAATTGGTGCTCACCCAGCCGCCCAATGCGATTTGCACGGCAAGCAAGACAACGCCAACCACCAGCCAGATGCGCGTGCGAGCAGAGGCTGCAAAAGCCCTGGCTCCCTGTTCATACTTCACGGCCTGCGCCTGCAGCAGGGCCAGCAAAATCATGGCTCCCATCAAGTGCATCGTCACGATCGCTGGAAAGAGCTTCATCGTCACCGTGAGGGCACCAAACGCGCCTTGGATGCAGACCCAAATGAGTGTGGCAATGGGCCACCAGGGGTTGACGGCGATTCGCTTTCGCTCCATCCATGAGCTGATCGCCAAGACGAGAATCAAAACGCCCACGCCGCTGGCAAGATAACGGTGAATCATTTCGATCCAAGCTTTTTGATGCGTCACGGGGCCACTGGGCATGACCGCTTGCTCGGCGCTGATCTGCGCCTTGGCACCAATCGGCGACGCCTGGCCATAGCAGCCTGGCCAATCGGGGCAGCCCAGGCCCGAGTCTGTGAGTCGGGTGAAAGCACCAAACAGCGTGAGATCAAAGGTGAGAAACACGGTCAGCAGGGTGAGCGTGCGTAGGCGTTTAGCGATGGGCGCATTTTTATTACGCATCCAGACCCAAGCCAAAGGGCCCAGTGCAATCAACACCCCCAGCAACATGAGCCGCGCTACAGGCGCGAAATCATAAAGTGCTACCTCAGCATTCATGGTTTGACACGCCCCGCCTGATCCCAACTGCCCGAGGCGCGCAACAGGTTGTGGACATCGCGTTTAGCTTTGGAGGGATCCATTTGCGCAGGCCAACGCAACATCAAATTGCCGTAGGGATCAACCACATACAAGTGGTCTTCTATTTTTTGCCCAGCGGCAGCAGGTAACCATTGTTCGAGCACGGTGCTCGGCACACGCAGCGCCTGCGCATCAGCTTGCGGTGCATGCACTTGCGGTGCGAGCTTTGCATCCACCGGTGCGTCGTCCATGACGAGCCAGATGCGCTCGATGCGGTCTTTGTCACGACCCATCAATTCGCGCAGTTGTCGTGTCCAATAGATGCGCTGCTGGCAAGCTGAGTCGCAAGCGCCACTAGCCACACTCACCAGGAGCCACTGGCCTTGCAGAGCCGACAACGGAAAAACCGTTCCATCCAGCAATTGCACTTTCCCAGCAGGCAAAGCGCGCACTGGTTGTATCAAATCACCATAGTTTTTACGACCCTCTGGGCGCACAACGTAGTACATGAAATACGAAGCGATAACCGGCGCCGCGCAGACGATCATCAGGGCGAGCATTTTCCAGCGCCCCATGAGTCTGCGGCGCGCAGCGGGCTCCGCCATAACGGAGGGCAAAGAGTGCACCGTTAGCGTGAGCGGTTCGTCGCCCTCACGAGGCTCGGGTGCGGCGGCGGGGGGCAATGAGTTGGAACCAGACATACAAGATCACTATCAGCGCGGAAAGCGCAAACCATTGAAAAGCATAACCGTAATGTTTAGCCACACCCGAATCGGGTGCTGGCCATTCGCGCAGCAGCCCATCTTTTTCAGTTTCCGATTCGGTCTGAAGCAGCGCTAGGGGCAATGGCTGTTTTCCTCCAATTTGCATCGCAGGTAGATTTTGCCAAATACGCGAAGCCCTTGCGCCCGCATTGGATGCAGGGGTATTCAGCGAAGACCCCGCTTGCATTTCGTATACGCGCGAAACCTGAGCAATCAAACGCCCTTGCACGCTAACCACATCCGCCACTTCAGGCAAAAAAGGCAGCTTGCCGCGATCTTGAAAATCACGCTGTACCCAGCCACGCTGCACCCAAATCACCTGTGCGCTACCTTCAAGCGCCAAGGGTGTGGTCACGTAAAACCCGACGCGCTGGCTGCCGGCAATCGCCATCGGACGATTGTCGAGAAACACGGTTTGCTCATGCAGCCAACGACCTTGAAGCCTAGCGCGGCGTTGTAGCCAGTTGGGATTCTGATCACCATTTGCTATGAATTCAGGAGCATTCAGCGCAGAATTTTCAAGGGCTGGCAGCAGATTTCTTTGCAATATCTGCGTCGCGAGTTGTTCTTTGAAGGCGGCGCGACGCAGCTGCCATGCGCCGAGAGATGCGGTAATGGACACGCACGCGATCGTTGCGATCAGGATCAGCCCATGCTGAGCGCGAAAAGAGGGCATGGCTTTCACGCGATAATATACCCAATGAATATACTTGTCGCGCTCGGTTTTCTTGTCATCCTTGCTGCGCTCGCCGCTGCAGGATTTTTCATGCTTCGCTCTTCGGGTTCGCAAGAAGGCAGCGAAAGTGAAGCGACCGCACGCAACAGCCGCATGGCCAAGGCGCTGGCGGTTCGTATCGGGGTGTCGGTGGTGCTGTTCATTTGTGTGTTGCTGGCTTGGAAGCTTGGATACATCCAGCCTACTGGCTTGCCATTAGGCAAGTAAAACGCGGATAAATTCCCGATCCATCTCACTGCATTTTTCTCAAAACAAAAAAAGCCGCTGATGCGGCTTTTTTCTTGGCTGAAGCCGATCACATCCAGTAAACGAGGATGTACAGACCCAGCCACACCACGTCTACGAAGTGCCAATACCACGCTGCACCTTCGAAACCGAAGTGTTTGTTCGCTGTGAAATGGCCCTTTTGCAGTCGCAAGGTAATGAACAGAAGCATCAACATGCCAACAAACACGTGGAAACCGTGAAAGCCCGTGAGCATAAAAAAGGTAGAACCAAAAATGCCTGAGTTGAGCTTCAGATTCAGATCGGTGTAGGCATGGTAATACTCGTAACCCTGCACGCAAAGGAAGATCGCGCCAAGCAGCACCGTCATCCACATGAACATGATCGTCTTGCTGCGGTTGCCAGCGATCAAAGCGTGGTGTGCGATAGTCATCGTCACGCCAGAGGTCAGCAGCAATGCTGTGTTGATCGTGGGCAGCCAGAAGGGTCCCATCGTTTGGAATGGCTCGACAATCCCGGCAGGCGACGTGGTTGCGCCGGGCACTTGACTAGGCCAAGCGGCAGTAAATCCAGGCCAAAGCAACTGATTTTCTAAGCTTCCCAAGGTGGGGATCGAATGCGATCGTGCCCACCACAGCGCGGAGAAGAATGCACCGAAAAACATCACTTCAGAGAATATGAACCAGCTCATGCTCCAGCGGAAAGACAGATCAACCTTGCGGCCATAGAGACCATTTTGACTTTCACCGATAGCTTGGCTGAACCATTGAAACAAAACCACGCCCCACCAAGCCAAGCCAACGAACAGGCAATACATGCCCCAATCATGACCGTTGATCCATTGGCCTGCACCAACAATCACAAGCAATAAGCCAATCGAGGCCATCACGGGATGGCGCGAAGGCTCGGGGATGAAGTAATAAGGCGTACTGCCGTGTGACGTGGAACTCATATTGTCTTGACTCCTAAACCTAAAATGTCTTTTATGCTATGCGTCTGGACTCAAGCGGTTTTCACCACCCAATTGACCAGCAAAACTAATGCGCCCACGAAGAGCGCTACGCCTACAAAACCCGCGATGACAACGTTAATCGGATTGAGTTGCTGCGCATCCTTCTCGAACTCGCTGCCTTTGCGCAAACCCACGAAGGACCAAGCCACCGCCTTGACGGTGCGCAAGAGCGATCCTTTACGAGAGTGGGCGGTATGTTGCACAATCTCGCTCATACGCCAACCTTCATGATTGGCACAGCCACCGGCGCGATAGCCGGCGTGACCCCAGGTGCTGCGGCAGCGGTGTTGGTTTTCGGTGCGGGTGGCGTTTTACCGCCCACTTCAAAGAAGGTGTAGCTCAGTGTGATCGTGGTGACATCTTTAGGGATACGGGGATCAATCACAAAAGCCACGGGCCAGTTCTTCTTCTCGCCCGGCTCAAGGATGTATTGCTGGAAGCAAAAGCATTCAAGCTTATTGAAATGTGGCGAAGCTTGCTTGGGCGCGTAACTGGGAATAGCTTGCGCAGCCATCTTGCGGGTCTGAGTATTCTGAAACTCGTACATCACCGTCGTGAGCTCACCGGGATGCACTTGCAGGCTGCGCTTCTCGGGCTTGAAGTCCCATGGACCTCGGACGTTGGCATCAAACTCTACGGTAATTGTGCGGCTGCGATCTACCTGAGTATTTACTGGCAAGACTTTCTTCGCGCCAGGGATTTCCTTTTCACCGAGCGCCAAGATATTGATGCCTGTGGCTTCACAAATCGCGCGATAAATCGGTACCAAGGCATAACCAAAAGCGAACATACCCAACACGACAATGGCAAGCTTGCCCGTCATCTTGAGATTCTCTGTTTTGATGCCCATGGAAGGATGCCAAGTTAATTGTTGAAAAAAATCATACGTACCAGGAAGCCAATAAAGAAGACCGCAACGACTGACGCGAGAATTAGCCCCGTGCGCAGGTTTTGCTTTTTTTGGTCTTCAGGTGTGCTCATGTTGACATCCAAGCTTACATCGATACCACTTTGGTTGCCATCGCGTTAAGCTTGGGTGGGGTCTCGTAGGTATGGAACGGTGCTGGTGATGGGACTTCCCACTCCAAACCTTCTGCGCCTTTACCATCAGGGTCTTGCCAAGGATTTTGAGAGGCCACAGCACCCTTGCCGCGCATGACTGGCAACACAATAAACAGGAAAAAGTACACCTGAGCAAAGCCGAATGCAAAAGCACCGACGGAAACCAAAGCATTGAAGTCAGCAAACTGCATCGGATAGTCTGCGTAGCGGCGAGGCATGCCAGCAAGACCCAAAAAGTGCATCGGGAAAAAGGTGACGTTGAACGAGATCAGGCTCCACCAGAAGTGAATTTTGCCGCGTGATTCGTTGTACATCACACCGGTCCACTTCGGACTCCAGTAATAGAAGCCAGCGAACAACGCATACAAGGAACCAGCCACCAGAACATAGTGGAAGTGCGCAACGACATAGTAGGTGTCTTGCATCTGCGTGTCCACGGGTGCCATCGACAAAATGAGTCCGGTGAAACCACCGAAAGTGAAAACGAAGATAAAGCCCACTGCAAAAAGCATCGGCGTTTCAAACGTCATCTCGCCCTTCCACATGGTTGCAACCCAGTTAAAGATTTTGACGCCTGTGGGCACGGCGATCAACATCGTCGAGTACATGAAAAACAGCTGACCAGTCACTGGCATACCTGTGGTAAACATGTGGTGCGCCCACACAATGAACGACAGAATCGCAATCGATGAAGTGGCATACACCATGGAGGCATATCCAAACAGCTTCTTACGTGCGAACGCGGGGATGATCTGACTCACGATGCCGAAAGCCGGCAAAATCATGATGTACACCTCGGGATGACCGAAGAACCAGAAAATGTGCTGATAAAGGACAGGGTCACCACCGCCGGCGGGATTAAAGAAACTTGTGCCGAAGTGGCGATCGGTCAGTGTCATGGTGATTGCGCCGGCGAGCACGGGCATCACAGCGATCAGCAGGTAAGCCGTGATCAACCAAGTCCAGCAAAACATCGGCATCTTCATCAGCGTCATGCCAGGGGAACGCATGTTCAGAATCGTCACGATGATGTTGATCGAG
>JANPAK010000308.1:0-1931 GCA_031429925.1 Variovorax sp. | reverse complement strand
CCCGTGTGGCGGCCAAAGACCGTGTGGGCCTGGTGCTGGACCCCTGGGTTCCCATCAACAAGAAAGAGGGAGAACGCAAGGCGCTGACCGTCTCGGAAGACTCGTTTCAATATTACAAGCTTGCACCGATCCTGTTTGACCCACAGCAATTTGAACTGCCAGTGCTGGCCCAACCGAGTGCCGAAGAACTGCGGCAAGGCGCAGGCGCCACTTTGGTTGCTCAAGTTACGGTGGGTGGAAATTGCACAACGGATGGAGTCATCCGACGCGAAGTGTTCATGCCGATGCCGGTGGTGCGGCGGCGCTCGCAGGCACCGAATGGCTTGGCAATGAGATCGCAACGTTTCATCGACGCCGCATCGACATTTCAGCGCTCTGTGCTACGGCCCGCTTTGATTCAGTTCTTTGATGGCAGCGATTCGCCGAATTGGAAAAGCCCTGACGCGGCCCGTGCGGTGCAATCGTGGACAACTCTGTTCGAGGCGCAGGTGGACGAGGTCTTCTACGTCAACCTGTTTGAAAGCATCAGCAAGGATTGGTTGGACGAGCCCACCGCGGCAGCTTGGTTCCAAGTCCTGAAGCCTATCGCCAAAGGCGTTTTCATGGCGGCGGTCGAAGCCATGCCATGTGCTGCAGTGTCGAGATTGATGGCGCGCGGACGTGCGCAGCGCGTCTTCGACAACGGGCTGAAAAAGCACTTCGGTGACCTAATGAATGCTGCACCATCACCAAGCGTTGAGGCCCGCCATGACACCGCCCATTGACCCGCCGAACGACACCTCGCGCGACGCCGTGCGATCCATCGCCGTGCAACTATCTGCGCCGCACACATCCATGGGCCTGCTGGCTGCACTGCGCCGCTTTGATCCGATCACCTGATTAGAAAGATTGCTCAGCCCTCCCAGGTAGCTCATCTGGTGAGCTACCTGTCGTGGAAGATATCCGCATCCCAACCGGAGTCGACCGTGGCAATGAACAAAGTGCAGTTCCAACGCGGGCTACCAATGCTCGAGTTTTTCGAGACCTACGGCACCCAGCCTCAGTGCGAGGACGTCATCCGCGCCTGGCGCTGGCCCAAGGGCTTCGCATGCCCGCGCTGCCCCGAACCCCAAACCCAGTGCAGCGAGTTTCGCCGCGCTTCGCGGCTGTACTTCCAGTGCTGCGCCTGTCGTTACCAGTGCAGCCTGGTCGCCGGCACCATCTTCGAGGCCAGCAAGTTGGCGTTGCCCAAGTGGTTCGTCGCCATGCATCTGATCACGCAGGCCAAGAACAATGTTTCCGCGCTCGAGCTCAAGCGTCACCTGGGCGTGTCCTATCCCACCGCATGGTTGGTCAAGCACAAATTGATGGAGGTCATGCGTCAACGCGAGGAGTCCAGGAAGCTCACTGGCCGGGTCGAAATCGATGACGCCTACCTCGGTGGCGAGTACCACGGCGGCAAGCCTGGACGCGGCTCGCCGAACAAGGTTCCGTTCGTGGCGGCCGTGCAAACCACCGAGTCTGGTGCCCCCATAGTGGCCTGCTTCTCGGCGCGTCCATTCACCAAAGAATCCATCGACGAATTCGCCACACAAAGCCTCCTCGCGCCAGCCACGCTGGTGTCCGACGGCTTGGCTTGCTTCGAGGCCGTCAAGGCCTTGGGCATTCACCATGAACGACACGTCACTGGGGGTGGTGCAGCATCGGCCAAGAGCCCTCACTTTATGGCCATCAATACCGTCTTGGGCAATCTCAAGACCGCGTTGGCCGGGACTTACCACTCGTTCGGTTTCGCAAAGTACTCTCATCGCTACCTCGCGCAGGTGCAGTATTTGTTCAACCGCCGCTTCGATCTCAGCGCGATCCTCGTGCGGCTCGTCCGCGCCGCTTGCGTCACCAAACCGTGCCCTCGGAAGGCCATTTTCGCGGCTGAGGCATCTTGCTAATCAGGT
>JANPAK010000307.1:0-3957 GCA_031429925.1 Variovorax sp. | reverse complement strand
GACCGAGATCGCATTCACGAAAGCCGCAGCCAAAAGCAGCTCGTATGGAGAATATTTGGATTGAACTGCGAGCGCAGCCAACACAGCCGCCGCCAAACACTGCGCCAGTGCACCCCAATGGATGATAGGTTTGAGCCACCTATCCTGCGCGATGCCGCCAAGCCAAACCCCCAAGTACAGCAGCGCCAATGCACCGCTAAGCGGCCCCATTGCGACTTTGGCAGGGAGCCATCGATGGCTGTTCGTCAAACCCAACAGCTGCTCAGGCAGGCCGCTCATCAGAATGGCACTCGCACCGGTCGTGGTCACAAAGGCCACCGCTCGCCAAGACGCCAGTTGACTGTGTCGTAAAGCCTCCAACAAGGCGGCAACCATGAAGGTCAGCAACACGCCGGCCATGGCGGCCCAGATGCTGATTTCAAGTTGGCTCACAGTAGCGCCCGGCGGCAACAATTACTCGGTGTCGCCAACGTCGGATGGCCCGGCGCCGACGTGCTTTTTACGCCGACGCCGACGCTTTTTGAGACCCTCAAGATCTGGGGCCGGATCGGCGCCGTAGGCTTCATCCGCTGGGCGGTCGGTCGTGCGCGACGCCTGCACCGCATCAGCGGCCTTGAGTTGATGGTTGCGCGCAGGTTTCGCAACCTTTGGCTGCGCCCGCTGTTCGTCTCGGGCAAGCTTGGCCAAGTCTTCCCGGCCCGCCTGATCCGCCTCAGAAAACTCCAACCACCAATCGGCCAGGCTCACCGGCACCTCGCCCGTCTCGGCGCGCAAGCGCAAGAAATCGTAGGCTGCCCGAAAGCGCAGATGCTCGACCAGGCTGAAAACCGAGCCACTGGTACGTTTATCAAACCGAGGCTGCATCATCCAAATTTCGCGCATGTCGGCAGCGAGCTTGCCGCGCCCGCTCACATCGCCGATTCGAGTATCAAATACTTCATCGATGGCATCTTGTAAAGCCGGGAACGGGTGCTCGTTGCGCGCTTTCTTCAAAGCCCACACATCATTGACATCACGCCAAAGAACGCAGGCCAGCAAGTAACTCGGGCTCACCCCTTTATCCGCCGCAATACGCTTGTCGGTATCGAGCAAGGCGGTTTTGATCATCGGGTCGTCGGCACGCTCGACGATCACGTCCAGCAAGGGGTAAATACCCTTTGCCAACCCCAGTTCGCGCAGGACTTGAATGCTTGCGATGCCGTGGCCCGTTTGCAATAGTTTGAGCATTTCGTCAAACATACGACTTTGCGGAACATCTTTGAGCAGCTGCAGCATTTCCGTTAACGGTTTGGCAGTTTTGGGCTCAATCTTGAAACCACTGGCCGAAAGCTTGGCGGCAAAACGCGCGGCACGAATCATACGTACCGGGTCTTCACGGTAGCGCTCGGCGGGCTCA
Organism: Variovorax sp.; assembly: GCA_031429925.1. Lineage (GTDB taxonomy): Bacteria > Pseudomonadota > Gammaproteobacteria > Burkholderiales > Burkholderiaceae_C > JANMDU01. The sequence continues at coordinate 2,561 of JANPAK010000307.1, read as the reverse complement.
CCGATCATCTTGATGCGCTTCTTTCGAATGTCCTCGATGCCTTTGTGGTAATCCACCAGCACCTGCGTTTCCGGGTCGTAATACATGGCGTTGATCGTGAAATCGCGCCGAGCCGCATCTTCATCCTGCGGACCCCAAACGTTATCGCGCAGCACACGCCCACTGGCATCCACGGCATGTTGAATGCCCGCGAGCGCCGACTTGGATGTCTTCTCGTTGCCGCTGACTTGTTCAGCGTCTGCGCTGTCTAGGTGCGCACGAAACGTGGAAACCTCAATCACTTCATGCTCGCGCCCGCGACCGTAGACCACATGCACGATACGAAAGCGGCGACCGATGATGAAGGCCCGCTTGAATAAGCGTTTGACGTCTTCCGGCGTGGCGTTGGTGGCCACATCAAAGTCTTTCGGGCGCAAGCCCAGCAACAGATCCCGTACGGCACCGCCCACGATATAGGCTTCGTACCCCGCATCCTTCAACGTCGTGACGACTTCCCATGCCTTGACATCGACCAATTCGCGATTGATGCCATGTTCGACCGGCGCAATGTCGACGCGCTTGCCGAACTTAGACTTATTCGCCTTTACAACGCGGGGAGCCATCAGTTTCTCGATGAATTTCTTGATCATTGGAACAAATCCAGTACTTTCCAGCCGCGCTCAGTGGCCAAGGCTCGCAAACGGGGGGCGGGGTTGGTGGCCACGGGCTCAGTAACTCGCTCGAGCAAGGGCAAGTCATTCATACTGTCAGAGTAAAACGTGCTGTGAGTCACGTCGCCCCATGTTTTGCCCCGCTGTGCAAGCCATTGTGTCACACGCGTCACCTTGCCCTCCTTGAAACTGGGCGTGCCGCGCCAGCGCCCGGTGTACCAGCCCCCTTCAGGGATGGGCCGGTCTGTCTCCAGCTGCATCGCGATCAAGTGCGCAATGCCAAATCGCTGGGCGATGGGCTCAGTCAGGAATTCATTGGTAGCGGTGACGAGCAAAATGTCATCCCCAGTAGCGCGATGCTTTTCTAGTAGCTCCAAAGCTGGTTTTCGAATGTTGCTTTCAATAATGTCTGCCATGTAGTCTGCGCGCAATGCAATAGACTCACTAGCGCCGCGCTGGCGAATTGCTTCCGTAGCAAACATCAAATACTCTTCCGGATCGAGCTTGCCGATTTTGTAGTCTTCAAAAAATGCGTCATTGCGTGCCTTGAACTCTACCGGATCGCGCCAGCCGCGCAAGACCGTGTAGTCACCCCAAGCGTGATCGCTGTCGATCGGCAGCAGGGTGTGATCGAGGTCAAAAAGAGCTAGTTTCATGGGTCAAGATTTAAGCCGCACGCATTGACGTGACTGTGCCGACGCAGTCACAAACTGTCCAACATGCTTTTGATCAGCGGAATGGTGATTGCCCGCTTGGTGGCCAAGGAATAGCCATCGAGCTGCTCCAGCAGCTGCATCAGGGAGTTGAGATCACGAGAAAAACGGCTCAGGATGTAGTCCATCACCTCATCGCTGAGGAAAATTCCTCGCGCGTCAGCCTCTTGGCGCAGCACTGCTCGGCGTTGCTCTTCTGTCAACACCTGCAGTGCAAAGACATGTCCCCAGCCCAGTCGCGTGCGCAAGTCATCGCGCAGCGGAAGGTCGGCTGGCGGCAGGCTACCGGCGGCAAGAACGCCGCGTTGCTCGGATTGCGCATGGATAAACCAATTGAACGCGCCGTGTTGTTGCACTGCCGAGTAGGCCTGGACATCATCCATCATCACGGCAACCCATCGAGGATTGAACTCCGGCGGCTCATGAACTGATGGATCCAACCAGCCCACTTCCGCGCCCTGCTCGCGAAGCGCTTCATGGACCGCCCTGAGCAGATAGGATTTGCCGCATCCACTTTCCCCCCAAAGGTAGGTAGGCACCGGCGAGCGGATGGCTGCACGCGAGCGTCCCTCGCCAACCCACAGCTTCAGATGATCCAAGGCGGCATCGTTGGGGCCAGCTAAGAAGTTAGCCAGTGCCGGCGCTGGCGACATGGCAATATCCAGCGCGATTTGCTTCATCGCGCGCCTTTGTAAAGCTCAGACTCGAGATACTTTGTCTGAATGCGGCGAATGGCTACCAATAAGACCGCGCTGGCCGGCAGAGCAATAAGTACGCCGACAAACCCGAGCAATTGACCAAAAGCCAACAGTGCAAAAATCACGGCCAAAGGATGCAGCCCAATTCGCTTACCGACCAGGCGCGGCGTGAGATACAAGCTTTCTATCAATTGACCTGCACCGTACACCAACGCCACCATGGCAACCGCCTTAAAGGAGGCGAACTCCAGCAGCCCCGCCAACAACGCCAAGACCAAGCCTAGGCCAAAGCCAACATAGGGCACAAACACGGCAAGACCGGTGAAAACGCCAATCGGCAGCGCCAAATCAAGCCCAAAGAGCGCAAGGCCAATCGTGTAAAAAACAGCGAGCGCGAGCATCACCAGTAGCTGACCGCGCAAATACTGCCCTAAGACGTCATCCGCCTCATCCACAAAACTGTCATAAGCTGAGCGAAGACCCGGCGGCACAAACTGAAC
>JANPAK010000306.1:0-1896 GCA_031429925.1 Variovorax sp. | reverse complement strand
GATCCCCGGCCTCATCACAGCAGCTTTACTGATGCTGTGCATCGTGATCATGACCGCACGCGACCCCGAACACGCCCCGCCCGGAGAGCGAACCTCTTGGCCAGACCGCTGGAAGGCGCTGCGCGGCATTTGGGGCGTCTTGGTTTTGGTGATCGTTGTTCTGGGCGGTATTTACGGCGGCGTCTTTACTGCCACTGAGGGCGCTGGCATCGGCGCCTCGGGCGCGTTCCTGTTTGACTTGGCGCGCAAGCGGCTGACCTGGCGTGTGCTGTTTCAAGTGCTGGAGGAATCCGCGCGCACCACGGCCATGCTGTTCACCTTGTTGATTGCCGCCACGATCTTCGCCAACTTCGTGAATTTCACGTCGATGCCCAACGATCTGAAGGAATGGATCACCCATCTGGGCCTCTCGCCTGTGATGATCATCGCCGCGATGATGCTGATTTACGTGGTGCTGGGCACGGTGATGGAAGAGCTCACCATGGTGCTGCTCACCATTCCTTTGTTTTTTCCGATCGTCACAGCGCTCGGTTTTGATCCGGTATGGTTTGGCGTCTTGATCGTGATGATCGTGCAAATTGGCTTGATTTCGCCACCGGTGGGAATGAACCTGTTTGTGCTCAATGCCTTGCTGCCCGGCGTCGGCTTGGGTGCAATCTTTCGCGGTTGCTGGCCTTTTGTGGCCACCATGATCGGTGTGCTGATCTTGCTGCTGGCGTTTCCCCAGCTCAGTCTGTGGCTGCCAAGCCTGATGAATTGATGGGGTTTTAGGGCTCTAACCCCTATGAAATCTGCGCAGGATGCTCCGCTTTTAGTAGCAACTTTGCCTTGGCAAGATCCTCGGCCTGTAAGCGCGTGAACTTCTGAAATAGAGTTTCTTGGCTTTCCTGATGCTCAGGATGCACGTCAATGCAAGCCACAGGGCAAACCTGCACGCATTGCGGTTCATCAAAATGCCCTACGCATTCGGTGCACTTGTGGGGATGGATCTCGTAGATCTCTTTGCCCATGTAAATTGCCTCGTTCGGGCATTCGGGTTCACAAACATCGCAATTGATGCATTCGTCGGTGATGCGCAGTGCCATCGCGGAGTCCTCAGGCCTGCAGCTTGGGGCGATGCGCCGCTTCAAGCGCCTTTGCCACTGAGGGGCTGACCAATTGGCTCACGTCGCCACTGAGTTTGCTGATCTCACGCACCAAGGTCGAGCTGATGCATTGGACATCGGGCGTGGGTAGCAAAAACATCGTGTCCACAGAGCCGCGCAACTTGCGGTTCATCGCAGCCATCTGGGCTTCGTAATCTAAATCCGTGGCATTGCGCACGCCGCGCACAATCGTTTGCGCGCCCTGCGCAGCGCAAAAATCCACAATCAAGCCATCAAACGGCATCACCTGCATATTTGCTATACTTTTCAGAGCATTCTGCGCAAGATCGATGCGGGTATTCAGGTCAAACAGTGTTTTCTTGCTGTGCGCCACCGACACGGCAACGATCAACGTGTCAAACATCTTCGCGGCGCGTCCAATCACATCCTCGTGGCCGAGGGTGATGGGGTCAAACGTGCCGGAATAGACTGCGATTCGCTTCATGGATGGCAATGATACGCCGACTTACCATTGGACATTGCCAAAAAGCCCATGGCGAGCCATTCCCTCTCCGATACGCAGCGGCAAAGAATGGGTATTCATCGCCGGTCTCGATGGGATTTTTCGGATTGTCGTCCTGTACTAAGCCACCAGCCCCACCGTCAAGCCTTTGTCTTTGGCATACTTTTCAGCCTGTTCGCTCAGCGCTCCAAGGCAGACATACATGGCCTTGTCAGCCCCCTGGGCTTCTTGCTGCGCCACCAAGGCTTGCAGCGCATCCACGCCGTGACTGGCCGCTTTGTAGCGTTT
>JANPAK010000305.1:0-2726 GCA_031429925.1 Variovorax sp. | reverse complement strand
AGCAGGTTGTCGCGGTTCGCTGTGGCACACTACGGCAGGATCCAGGTGTGCGCATCGCCTACCATGCCTTCGTTGCTTCGAAGGCGCCTTGGGTCGACATCTGCGGCGACCAGCGGCAGTTTCCCGATTGGCCCGATCCAGCGGTGGTTAGGCAGTTCTTCACGAAAAGCAATGGCACCTAACGAGGCTGTCCAAAAACCCCATTTCGCAAGCGGTTTAGGGGTTCAAGAACGGATTGAGAAAGCGGAAAAATCATGCCACCGATTTTGCGTCATTTTTCGGTTGGCGACACGCTTTTGCGCGCTTGATCCGCGTCTGGAACGCTTGAGCACGCTTTGCCCCGCTACTGTCGCCACCCGCTGTTCGCCAGCTTCTCAATGTTGTGCACCATGCAGTACAAATGCCACTGCGTGTTGACCTTCGCGCGACCGCGCAGATTCAGGCGCGTCAAGCGCTTGTTGTGCCGCAGGTTGCCAAACACGGGCTCGACCGTGCCGATGCGCTGGCTGTAGAGCTGCCTGCCGTGGGCTGAGTCAATTGCCCACTTCATCCGTTCACTCGGATCGTCCGGGTTGCCTGGTTTCGGTTCAAACCGAGTGACTTGCCGACCTCTTGGGCTGTGCGGGTTCTTCAGGCATTGCAGGCGTTGCTGGCAGGATTGGCAATCCGTGTCTTGCGCGGCGTACAGTTGGTAGCGCAGGCCCCTTGCGGTAGTGTGGAGCGTGCCGGTACTGTGCAGTGCCTTGCCTGCCGGGCAGGTGGCGGTATTGTCGTCGTTGAATTGGAAGTCTTGGGGTGCGAAGCGCTTGAGAACCTTGGCCTGCGCCGTGGGCTGCTTGTCGTACAGCGGGGCATCTTTGGTCTTGTATTTGCCCCGATCGTTGAAGCGCTCGTCCCGCTGGCGCATCTGGTTGTCCGCTACCAGTGCGGGAATATTGTCTTCGTGCAGAGCCGCGACATTGGCATCGCTGTGGTACCCCGCGTCAGCGGTGATGAGAGTATGCGTATTGCGATAAGCGGTGGTCTGTTCGATCATCGGCAGCAGCATGGTTTGCTCGGAGCCTGAGCCAATGATGTCCGCAGCAACGATGATCTGGTGGGCACTGTCGACGGCGGCTTGTGCCGCGTAACCCTGGATGACACCTTTGGAGGTAGCCATCTTGGCACTGTCGGGGTCGGTGATGTTGGTCTTCAGTTCCTGGCCTTTGCGATTCAGGCGGGGCTTGGTGTTGGCAACGAATTCCCGGGTGCGCGCCGCTTCGCGGCGCAAGGCTTCGATGCGGGCTTGGCGTTTGGCGGGCAGCGGCTCTGGCTGCGGGGCACCGTCCTGGTTTTGGTGCAGGGTGACGATCTTGTCGGCGGCTTTCTCCAGCCGCTGTGCGCGGTGACGGTGTTCTTCAAATGTGCCGCTACGCTCTTTGCTGGCGTTGCTGGGTAGTTTGACCCCGTCAATGGCGAATAGGTCGCCGCCAATCAGCCCTTGCGCATCGCAGGTCATCAGCACTTGGCTGAATAGTGCTTTGATCTCTGGGCCCAGCGTGCTGACGAATTTGGCCAGGTGCGCGTGGCTGGGCTGCTGGTTGCCGCTGATGGCGATGAATTGGATATTGCGCTCGCAGGTGCGTTCGATGGCGCGGCTGGAAAGAATGCCTTGACTGTAAGCGAGCAGGACGATCTTGAGCATGACGCGCGGGTCGTAGGCGCTGGCACCGACTTCGTCGTTCTTGAACTGGGCATCCATGCCGGTGAAATCGAGTTCATGGTCAACCAAGTAGCTCAGTGCGAAGGCGAAACTGCCTGGCTCGATTTGCTCGGACAACACCACCGGCAGCAGCAGGCTGTGCGTTTCTTGGGGTTTGTAGCGGGCCATGGCGTTCCAACGTTCGGGAGATTCTGATTCAACGTTTCGGACTGCCTACGCGTGGACCGAAAAACCTTCAATAACGAGGTTTTTTTACAGCCTCAACGACTAAGGTTAGATCGTGCGAAGCCACGATCTGAACCGTTTGTTGGACGAGCCCCGGCCTCGGTCACCGACCGGATCAGATAGAAAATAGCTTTTCAGGAATCGCCGCTGCGTACACGCTTTACGCGGCGCACAGCCACCAAATCGCGCTTTCCGCCTGCCGTTGCAGCAGGTATTGCCGTTTGCATCGCAGCGCCGCCCCCATCGAGACGAGCCGCGCCCTCAGCAGGTGAAGGCTGATCGCGAATGACCGGGCAAGGGCGCGCTTTCTAGGTCATCACAGAGTGCTCGGTGCGAGCGCTCGGCTCGGTTCCGGAAACACCGACCGAATCCTCGTGCGCACAATCGACATCACCGCCCCACAACAACCGCAGAGGATCGGCGCGCGTGGCTTCACCCACGCCAGCGCTGAGGTCGGCACAAACTTGAGCAACCAATGCAGCAAGGCGATCAAGCGCTTGCAGTTCGGATGCAGAAAGCCGAAATTGCGCGCCCGCCGGAACCCCTTGGGCAGCACATGCTGCAATACCAGCCAGAGGAAATCCGCGCCAGGCACCGTTCGACGCGCGAACTTCCCGGTCTTGCCATCGCGGTAACGGAAACTCACCTGACCGTCCGAGCAGGCGACGATGTCGTTCTCGCTGATGACCCCGCGATCCAGAGTGCGACCCAAGTAGCCCCGCGCCATAGCGACAATCAGGACAATTAGGGGCAGGCCACATTTATTTCTGACTAGCAACCGGCCTGGTACAGAGGGTTG
>JANPAK010000304.1:0-3560 GCA_031429925.1 Variovorax sp. | reverse complement strand
CGCCCAAGCAAATCGCCACCCAAATGTCTTGCGCAGTTTGGAGGCGACCAATCTTGACCAACTCAGTCCAGAGCGCCGCATTACCGATAGTGGCGATCCACAGGCTCGCAATGATCAACAGGGTGGCGGGGCTATAGCCCTTGGCTCGAGTGTCATCGTCGAACTGGCTGCGCTTGTAGGGCATCTGAATTCACTCTAAGGCTTGCAATTCCTGCATTGTGTTGGCATTGGCAAATGCTTTTGGATCGTCGCCTGGCAGGTCAAAGGGCACATGCGCGACCGCGTGCTGTGCGGTCCATGCGTCGATTTTTCGTCCACCGCCTTGCATGAAGGCGGCCAAGCTCTCCAGCAGTTCGGCTTTGAGCAGACAAAACACGGGCTGCGGCCGGGTACGCATCTGGCCCGACGCGTCGGTCTCGGGCGCGCTGGCGACGGCAATGTCAGCCTGTTCGCTCTCTAAACCCTGCAACAGGCGCTGGGCCAAGTCGAGCGGGAAGAGCGGTGTGTCGCACGGCACGGTGAGCAAATAGGCTGCTTCGCAGCGCTCCAGCCCGGTGAGAAAACCTGCCAATGGGCCAGCAAACTCGTCAAGCGAGGCATCAGGCCAAACCGACACACCCATCGACTCATAGGCAGATAAGTTTCGATTGGCGTTCACCATGCTGTCGGCGATCAAGCTGCCCTCCTGCATCTGCAATCGCATCAGCGCATGCATCACAAGCGGCATGCCACGAAAATTCTGCAAGCCTTTGTCGACCCCACCCATGCGCGAGCCGCGACCGCCGGCCAAGACGACCGCTGTGATCAAACTCATACCCTAACCTCCTATATAGCTCATTTCCACCTTGCGAGCAGCGGTGGAGGTGTCGTGCGGCATGTGGCTGCGCAGTTGGGAATAGCGATCCTCGCGGCGCTGCCAGATCTGGCCGATGGCGCTGGCGATCTCTTCGTCGCTCGCGCCGCCGCGAATGAGGCTGCGCAGGTCGTGGCCTTGGGTGGCGAAGAGGCAGAGGTAAAGTTTGCCGTCGGTAGATAAGCGGGCGCGATTGCAATCGCCGCAGAAGGCCTGCGTCACGCTGCTGATCAGGCCGATTTCGCCCTGTACTTGGTCATGCTTTCCGTCTGCGCCACCGTAGCCCCAGCGCTCGGCCGTTTCGCCCGGAGCGCTGGGCTCAAGTTGCACCAAGGGCAGCTCGGCATGAATACGCTGCATCACCTCGCGCGAGGGCAGCACCTGATCCATGCGCCAGCCATTGGTGGCTCCCACATCCATGTACTCGATGAAGCGCAGCGTGATGCCGGTGCCCTTGAAATGCTTGGCCATGGGCAAGATTTGTGCGTCGTTGGTGCCGCGCTGCACCACCATATTGACCTTGATGCTTTGAAAGCCAACGGCTTGCGCAGCCGCAATGCCATCGAGCACATCGGCCACCGGGAAATCCACATCATTCATCTTGCGGAAAGTCGCATCATCGAGCCCATCCAGGCTGACGGTCAGGCGGTTCAAGCCAGCGTCTTTGAGTATTTGCGCCTTTTTGCGAAGCAGGCTGCCATTGGTGGTGAGCGTGATATCGAGTGGTTCGCCGTCGGGCGTTTCAATGGCCGCGAGCATGTTGATCAGCACTTCGACGTTTTTGCGCAGCAAAGGCTCACCGCCCGTGAGGCGCAGCTTGCGCACGCCGTGGGCGACGAAAAGGCGGGCCGTGCGCGTGATTTCCTCAAAAGAGAGGAGGGCGTTTTGCGGCAAATAGGCGTAGTCTTTGTCAAACACCTCCTTGGGCATGCAATAGGCACAGCGGAAGTTGCAGCGGTCGGTCACGCTGATACTCAGATCGCGCAGCGGGCGACCCAAGGTATCGCTGAGAAGGCCATTGGCAGCGATTTTTTGCGCGGGAATCTCCGCCTTGAATGCGGCAAGGCGCTGATCGTAAAGGGGAATAACGCGCTCAGACATCACTCGATTATCGGCCCTGAATCATCATAGTCACCTCAGGGTTTAAGCGCGGTTTGCACGGCGGAGATCACGGCAGGTGATAAAGGCTCTACCGCCGACTCAAAACTTTGCACCTGGCCTTTGGCCGTCACTAGGTATTTGTGGAAGTTCCAACCCGGCGCTTTGCCCGTGGCGGCGATCAGCTTGGCATACAAGGGATCTTTGGCAATGGGCGCTTGTAGTTTTTCCGCGACCATGAAACTCACGCCATAGTTGATCTGGCAGAACTGCGCAATGTCTTTGTTTGAGCCCTTTTCTTGGCTGCCGAAATCATTGGCAGGAATGCCCACCAGCAGCAAGCCCTGAGCTTTGAAGCGCTGATGGAGTTTCTCTAAGCCTTCGTATTGCGGGGTAAAACCGCACTGGCTGGCCGTATTGACGATAAGGACTGCTTTTGCGGCCTTCGCATCGAGCTTGCACAAATCAAAGGGCTTGCCGCCGATCAAGGGCTGGATGGGATAGCTCGCCAGGCCTGCGCAGAGGTTGGTGGCATGCGCTGTCGTGCTCAAAAGCAGGGCAACGCAAAAGGCAAGAATGGCTTTCATAGATCCTATTGAATCTGCAAATGCTGTAGCGCGCAAAATAATGGCAAAAAGCCCACTCAAACGCAGCGGGCGCCGTCGACCTCAATGCACACGCCGCTGATGAAGGCCGCATCATCGCTGGCGAGGTAAAGCACCGCGTTGGCCACATCCAAGGCGGTGGAAAAACGTCCCAGCGGAATCGTGGCACGAAACTTGGCCAGCCGCTCTTCCGTGAGCTCTCCGCCTGCGAAGTCTTGGCCAAGGCCTGTGGTGGGGTTAAACACCGGGTTGATGCAGTTGACGCGAATATTGTCAGGCCCGAGCTCGGCGGCCAGGCTCTTGCTGGTGGTGATCACTGCACCTTTGGAGCCGTTGTACCAAGTTAACCCCGGGCGCGGTCGCAGGCCAGCGGTGGACGCAATGTTGATGAAGCTGCCGCCGCCCGCAGCGCGAAAAACTGGCGTGGCATGGATGGTAGAGAGATAGATGCTTTTGACGTTCACGGCGTAGCAACGGTCGAATTCATCTTCGCTGACGTCTAAGGCGGGTTGGTTGCGATGCGTCCAGCCCGCATTGTTCACAAAGGCGTGCAAGCCGCCAAACTGGTTGACGGACGCATCGACCAAAGCCTTTACCTCGGTCGATTTCGTCATATCTGCTGCCACAAAGAAAGCTTGCCCGCCGCTGGCGATAATCTCAGCCGCCACGCGCTGACCGCCACTGGCATTGATGTCATTCACCACCACGCGCGCGCCCTCCTGAGCCAGCCGTTTCGCGATCCCTTCGCCAATGCCGTTGCCTGCGCCCGTGACGATAATGATTTTGTTTAAAACTCGCATGAATCTACTTTCTGTTGCCTTTAATTGCTAGGGCAGGGGTTATCGCCAATCATGACGTGTCTCTTGGGTGGAATCTTATCGCTTGTCGACTATAGTGTCTGTATGAACGCAGTGACAGTCACCTTTCTCGGCGGCGCGGATACCGTGACCGGATCAAAGTATTTGGTGCAGTATGGCCGGCACCGGCTGATGATTGATTGCGGG
>JANPAK010000303.1:0-2662 GCA_031429925.1 Variovorax sp. | reverse complement strand
CCTTGTTGCTCGCCTGCGATGACTTCTGCGGCCACGTGCGCTTCATGCACGGCTTTGTGGGCGAGCATGGGCTGGCCGACGATGTCGCCGATGGCGAAGATGTGGGATACGTTGGTGCGCATCTGGATGTCGACGTTGATGAAGCCACGGTCTGTGACGGAGACACCAGCTTTGTCTGCAGCGATTTTTTTGCCATTGGGCGTGCGGCCTACGGCTTGCAACACGAGATCGTAAACCTGTGGGGCGGGCGCTGTGCCGCCCGGCTCGGCGCTCTCGAAAGTGACTTCGATTCCTTCAGGCGTGGCTTTTGCGCCAACGGTTTTGGTTTTGAGCATGATGTTGTCAAAGCGCTTGGCATTCATCTTTTGCCAAATCTTCACCAGATCACGATCGGCGCCTTGCATCAGACCGTCCATCATTTCCACCACATCCAGGCGAGCGCCTAAAGTGGAATACACCGTGCCCATTTCTAAACCGATGATGCCGCCGCCCAAGATGAGCATACGTTTGGGGACTTCTTTGAGCTCTAAGGCGCCCGTGCTGTCGACCACGCGAGGGTCATCGGGCATGAAGGGCAGGCGCGCCGCTTGGCTGCCGGCGGCGATGATGCAGTTTTTGAACTGAATCACTTTTTTGCTGCCGGTTTTCTCTTGGGCTGTGCCGCTGGTTTCTTCGACCTGCACATGATGCGAACCGACGAATGCGCCGTAGCCGCGCACAGTTGTCACCTTGCGCATTTTGGCCATGGCGGCCAAGCCACCCGTGAGCTTGCCGATGACTTTTTCTTTGTGGCCCCGCAGCTTGTCGATGTTGAGTTTGGGTGCGCCGTAATCCACACCCAAATCAGCCATGTGGCTGACTTCATCCATCACGGCGGCGACGTGCAGCAGCGCTTTGGAGGGAATACAACCCACGTTCAGGCACACACCGCCGAGCTGCGCATAGCGCTCGACGATGATCACTTTGAGGCCAAGATCCGCAGCGCGAAAAGCGGCGCTGTAGCCACCAGGGCCTGCGCCTAAGACGAGCAAATCGCAATCCATATCGGCTGAGCCTGCGTAGCTAGATGCTACAGAAATAATAGCATTATGCGCAGGATTTGATTGGGCTGAAGCTGGTTTCTGTTCAGAAACGGTGGCTGGAGCAGGTGCCGGGGCAGGGCTGGAGGCGGCAGATGCGCCAGCGGCTTCGAGCGTGAGCACCACGGAGCCTTGCTTAACCTTATCGCCGATCTTGACCTTGAGCTCTTTGACGATGCCGGCATGGCTGGATGGAATTTCCATCGAAGCTTTGTCAGACTCCACAGTCAGCATTGATTGCTCAACCTTGACGCTATCGCCGGGTTTGACGAGTAACTCAATGACAGACACTTCGTCGAAATCGCCGATATCGGGGACTTGAATATCAATGGTGGACATGGTTGCTTTCCTTGGCGCCGCTTCGCGTCGCGAAATTAAATGGGGTCAGAGCACAATTAATTTGGTTGTTGGAGTTCAAAAGGGGTGAGCGATCAAAATTAATTGAGATCCGACCCCGTTTAATTTCATTTCAACTTCATGGTGAACACCTTGATCGGGCCACCGGAGTTTTTGTCGAATTCGCAGCCGGCTGTGACGCCGGCGATGGCCACGTCGCGAGCGGACGCGTCGCGCTTGGCATAGGTCACGCTCATTGCACCGAGCGCAAAAGCGCGACCCGAGCCCACGCCCCAGAACTCTTTGAATTCAAAGACTTCGCGGTAGCTGTAGAGGCCAAAGATACCTGCGCTGTTGGCGATCAGGACGGAAAATTGCATGCTTTCATACGGGTCTGCATCTTCTTCCTTGGTCTGCATAAAGAATTTTTCTTTGAGCAAGGGGTGCAGCTTGAGAAAGGTGTCATACACATCGTCTTTGCTGTGCAATTTCAATTCCTCTTTGGGTAAAGAGAGAAGCGATTTGCGCAATGCGGGGAAGTGCGCCACCGTGCCCGCCGTGGTGATGTAGCTATCGCCACCTACCGCTTTGAGCTTGAAGATTTTTTCGTTGGCTTCATAGCGAGGTGCGAGACGCGTGTCGCCAAAGGTGACGAGCGAATCAGCGGCAATTGCCACCTGACCCGCTTTCTTTACGACGACGACGGTGGTCACAACAAAACACGGCGGAAATCGCCGAGGATTTGACCCAAATACACATTGAACCGAGCAGCCGCAGCGCCGTCAATCACGCGGTGATCCCAAGTCAAGCTCAGTGGCAGCATCAGGCGCGGCGCAAACTGCTTGCCATCCCACACCGGCTCCATGGTGGATTTACACACACCGAGGATGGCCACTTCAGGAGCGTTGATGATCGGCGTGAAATACCGCCCACCAATGCCACCCAATGAAGAGATGGTGAAACATGCGCCCGACATTTCAGCAGGGCTGAGCTTGCCATCGCGCGCTTTCTTCGCCAGTTCGCCCATCTCGGTGCTGATTTGGAAGATGCCTTTCTTGTCGGCATCTTTGATCACTGGCACCATCAAGCCGTTGGGCGTGTCGGCAGCAAAGCCAATGTGAAAGTATTGCTTGTAGATCAGCGCATCGCCATCTAAGCTGCTGTTGAACTCAGGATATTTCTTCAGTGCGGCTACGCAGGCTTTGATGAGGAAAGCCAGCATCGTGACCTTGATGCCGCTCTTCTCG
>JANPAK010000302.1:0-6307 GCA_031429925.1 Variovorax sp. | reverse complement strand
TAGGAGCCATGAACGATGAGCAGCTTGCGCTTTGGCGACGCACATCTGTGGGCTTCGTCTTCCAAGCGTTTCATGTGCTGCCGCATCTAGATGTGGCGCAAAACATTGGCCTGCCCTTGCTCTTGCTCGGCCGCAGGCCTGGCGAGATTAAGTCACGTGTCGAGCAAATGCTGCATGCAGTGGGCTTAAACGGATTGGGTGCTCGTCTGCCCCAAGAGCTCTCGGGTGGCCAACTCCAGCGCGTCGCGATAGCTCGCGCTCTTGTACACGAACCTGCCCTCGTCTTGGCCGATGAGCCCACCGGCAACCTTGACCCGAGCACGGCAGAAAAAATTTTGGATGCGTTAATTTCGCAAACCAAGACCAGCGGCTCAGCGCTCGTGCTGGTGACGCATTCGCAAACCGCAGCAGCGCGGGCTGATCGCGTGCTTCACCTGACCGCGCACGGCATCGTGCCGGCCTCGCATGCTTGATCTTCTACGTAGCTTTTCTTGGCAAGAGCTGCGTCAACATCCTTGGCGCTATGCCGCAGCGCTTGCCAGCATTGCGCTGGGCGTGGCGCTGGCTTTTTCCGTGCACTTGATCAATGCGAGTGCTCTAAGTGAGTTTTCATCCGCGCTGCAATCGGTGCAGGGGCAACCCGATGCGAGTGTGCGCGGAGCGGGAAATTTTGATGAGGCGGCGCTAGAGAATATTGCCGCACAAGAAGCAGTCGAGATGGCTAGCCCAGTGCTGGAATTATCGACTTACGCGCTGGATCGTCAGGGCAAGAAGGTGAGCGTGCGCGTCATCGGCGTGGATGCGCTAAGCGTGCCGCAAATGGCTATGGCTTTGATGCCGCGCCCGAAAGATAGTGCGGCAAGGTTTGCACTGTTTGCGCCGCGCCAAGCGTTCTTGAGCGCTGCTGCACAGCAGGCTTTGGGAGAAGGCGAGTTGCGCATCGTCGTGGGCCATCGCATTCAAACACTGGTGCACGCAGGCAGCGTGGCTGCTGCAGGCGCACCAATTATCGTGATGGATTTGGGTGCAATGCAAGACGCCTTCGCTTTGCAAGGCCAGCTCAGCCGGATTGATCTTCGTTTGCGCTCAGGCGCATCGCTTTCCTCCGTCCAACTGCCTGCCAGCCTAGCGCTCTCGCAGCCTAAGGATGCGAACGAGCGCACCGATCAGCTCTCACGCGCCTATCGCGTGAACATGACGGTGCTCGCTCTCGTCGCACTGTTCACGGGTGCGTTTCTCGCTTATTCCGTACTCACGCTCGCCGTGGCCAAGCGAGGCCAACAGCTGGCTTTACTCGGTGTGCTCGGGCTCACGGCGCAGCAACGCTTGCGCCTCGTGCTGCTGGAGGCAAGTTTGCTCGGCTTGGTAGGCGCGGCGCTGGGTATCGCGCTTGGCGCGGGGCTAGCTGCGCTAGGTTTGGAAACGCTGGGGGGTGATTTGGGTGGTGGCTATTTTTCTGGCGCTACGCCGCCTTTGCAATGGAATACGTTTGCCGCGCTGGTCTATGCGCTACTGGGTTGGCTCGCCGCAGTGGTGGGCGCTTGGTGGCCTGCCCGTGCTGCGCAAAGCTTGCCGCTCGCGCAAACGCTCAAAGGCTTGGGCACGGCACATGATGTGCAAAGCAAGCCATGGATTGCTCTTTTTTTGATAGCGTTCGGCGCAATATTAGCAATGGCTCCACCGTTGCTTGGTATGCCAATTGCCGCTTACCTCTCGGTCGGCTTGCTGCTGGTCGGCGGCATGGGTTTACTGCCTTGGGGCGTGAGCTTGCTGTATGACAGACTCTCGCCTTACGTCGCTGCCAGTGCCTTGCTCATGCTCGCTGTGGAGCGAGCGCGGCGCATGCGCGAGGTTGCGGTGGTGGCCGTGAGCGGCGTGGTGGCAGCGCTGAGCCTCGGTGTGGCGCTCACGGTGATGGTGAGCAGCTTTCGCGTTTCGGTGAGCACTTGGCTTGACACGATGCTGCCGGCGCCGCTGTATGCACGGCTCACATCGTCCACACAAACAGCACAAGGTCTGTATTTCCCAACTGAGATGGTGCAGCGCTTGGCGGCCTTGCCTGAAGTGGAGCGCGTACAGGGCCTGCGCTTGCGCAACTTGAGCGTGGGCACAGCGCTGCCTGATGTGCAGCTGATGGCTCGCCCGATTTCGCTGCAAGATGCTGCCAAGGTGTTGCCGCTGGTGGGTCCTGTGCAGCCGCCGCCGGTTGCCGACGCGATTCCTTTGTTTGTGAGTGAAGCGATGCTACAGCTGCACAATGCCGTTCCAGGCCAGATTTATGATCCGAAATGGCTCATCACCGGCATAAAACCTGCGCGGATCGCTACTGAATCCATAGCAGATCAAGAACCGCCCGTTTTCTACGTCGCAGGCGTGTGGCGCGACTACGTGAGGCAATTTGGCGCTGTCGTGATCGATGCTGCCCAGTATGTGCAACTCTCTGGAGACGCGCGCATCAACGACCTGGCTATATGGCCAAAACCCAATGCAGATACCGCAGCGCTGCAAACGCAGGTGCGCCAGCTCTTCAGCCAAGATGCACAGCTTGCGAATTTGGTGGAATTTGCTAGCAGCGCAGAGATTCGCAGTATCTCGCTCAAGATGTTTGATCGCAGCTTCGCCGTCACGTATTGGCTGCAAGCCGTGGCTATTGCGATTGGTCTGTTTGGCATAGCCACGAGTTTTTCTGCGCAGGTTCTTTCGCGGCGCAAGGAATTTGGTTTGCTCGCCCATCTGGGGCTGACGCGTTCGCAGATTCTTCGCGTCGTAGCCTTAGAGGGTGCTGCGTGGACTGCCATCGGAGCAATAGCAGGCTGCTTGCTTGGCTTGCTCGTCTCTCTCGTGTTAATCCACGTGGTGAACCCGCAAAGCTTCCGCTGGACGATGGACATGAGCGTTCCATGGTTACGCTTGGCGGTTCTCGCCGCTGCCGTCATGCTCGCTGGCACGATCACCGCTTGGCTCGCTGGCCGCGCCGCCGTGTCGCGCGATGCGGTGCTCGCTGTGAAGGAGGATTGGTGATGCTACGCCGCGCTGCCTTGCTCTCGCCAGCATTGCTGGCTTGGCACGATGCAATCGCACTGCCTGCCAAAGCCTTGGCCTTCCCACGCGACCACGGCTCACACCCAGAATTTCGCACCGAATGGTGGTATCTCACCGGCTATGCAGACGCTGGCACAAGAGATCAACCGCGCTTGCTCGGCTTTCAAATCACCTTCTTCCGCTCGCGCATCGACGCTGCTCAATCCATCAACTCCCGCTTTGCCGCCAAGCAACTGCTCTTCGCGCACGCCGCCCTCTCCGACATCAAGGCACGAAAACACTGGCACGACCAACGTATCGCCCGCGCAGGCTTTGGCATCGCGCAAGCCAGTGAGAAAGCCACCGATGTGAAGCTGCGCGATTGGACATGCCAACGAAAGGCAGATGGCAGCTACATCAGTCAAATCAACGCGAAAGATTTCCGCTTCGATCTGCAATTCAGACCTCGGCAGCCTATGCTCCTACAAGGCAACCAAGGCCTCTCCCGCAAAGGCCCGCAAGACAAGCAAGCCAGCTACTACTACAGCCAACCGCAGCTGCTGGCCACCGGCCGCATCACGCACGCTGGCAAGCAAAGCCCCGTGCAACAGGGCGTCGCCTGGCTCGATCACGAATGGAGCGAGGAAATCCTGCACCCAGAAGCCGTCGGCTGGGACTGGATTGGTATGAACTTATTGGATGGCAGCAGTCTGACAGCCTTTCAGCTTCGCCGCCAAGACGGCTCGACGCTCTGGGCCGGCGGGAGTTTCAGGGATGCCGCAGCGACCACGATCTTTTCACAAAGCGATGTGCGCTTTCAAGCAGGCGGTATCTGGCAAAGCCCCAGCAGCGGCGGCCGCTACCCCATGCAATGGCAAGTGATCACCTCGCGCGGCACATTCAGCGTGCGCTCGCTCATGAACTCCCAAGAACTCGACAGCCGCAGCTCCACCGGCACAGTCTATTGGGAAGGCTTAGCTGATTTACTCGATGCGCAAGGCAAACTGGTCGGGCGAGGATATCTGGAGATGACAGGCTACGCAGGCCGTCTCCAACTTTAAGACTTAGCCCTTCAACCAACCGCGCTTTCTGAAGTACCACATTGGCGCGACGGCAGAGGCAATCATCAATAGCAGTGCAGCGGGGTAACCCCATGGCGCTTGCAGCTCAGGCATGTGGGCGAAGTTCATGCCGTAGATGCTAGCAATCAAGGTCGGTGGTAGCAAGGCCACACTCGCCACGGAGAAGATTTTGATGATCTTGTTTTGGTTGATGTTGATGAAACCCACAACCGCATCCATCAGAAAGTTGATCTTGTCAAAAAGAAAGGCGGTGTGGCTATCCAAGCTATCGATATCGCGCAAAATCTGCCTGGCTTCGTTGTGCTGCTCGGCCGTGAGCATCTTGCTGCGCATCATGAAGCTCAAGGCGCGGCGCGTGTCCATCATATTGCGTCGAATTCGACCATTTAAATCTTCCTGGCGCGCAATGTTGGCAAGCACATCACCAGCCAACTCGTCGGTCACATCGCCCTTGAGCACCTGCCCGCTTGCTTTTTCCAGTTCATCATGAATGCCTTCCAAGGCGTCGGCGCAGTACTCGGCATCGGCGTCATACAGCTTGAGCAGAACTTCGCGAGCATCTTCAATCAAGCCAGGCATGCGGCGCGCGCGCAAGCGCAGCAATCGAAAAATAGGAATGTCTTGCTCATGAATGGAGAACAACACGCCCTTGCTTTTCAGCTCATCGTTGTTTAGATTCAAGATAAACGCGACACGCTCAGTACGCGACTCTTCGTCGTCGATCAAGAAGTCCGAGCGAATATGAAGATCGCCGTTATCCGCTTCATAAAAGCGCGCCGACTCTTCGATATCTTCGTCCATAGCGTCATCCGGAATGGACAGGCCATAGTGTTGCTTGATCCACGCCTTTTCTTCCGGCGTGGGCGATTCCAAATCCACCCAGACCGGATGGAACTTGGCGAGTTCTTCAAGCGATTCAATCTCTTCTTGAAAGAGGCGGCCATTGGCCAGCGTAAAAATGTTGAGCATTGGCGGCTCCAACGAAAAAGTGCTGCACGAATTGAGGGGGTCTGCCGCTTCCCGCTGCTCGTGTTGACCGCTGTTGCTAAGTCATGAACCGCAGAAAGCTAGCAACTGGGGCTAGTGTCCAAAGCAATGCTCCGAAATGAAGATGGTTTGATGATACGCCGAATCCTCACTACTTTTCTTTGCGGAGCATGGCAATCATGGCAGCGCCCGCTCCACTCAGACCGCTGCCTCACCGACATTCCGAGCCTTCTCGGCAATAGTTCACGTCAGATCTGCGTAGATTGCTACATATTTCATAGCAGGGTAAATGCGAATTTTGCATACCCCTAGGCTTGGAGATAATTCAGCGCATGGAAACCAAATGGCTCGAAGACTTTGTAAGTTTGGCTGAAACCCGCAGTTTTAGTCGCTCGGCGCAATTGAGGCATGTGACGCAACCCGCTTTTTCAAGGCGTATTCAGTCGCTTGAAGCGTGGGCGGGCACCGATTTAGTTGATCGGAGCTCTTACCCAACGCGCCTGACACCTGCTGGCGAGACGCTGTATTCGCAAGCCTTGGAGACGCTGCAAGGCCTGCAATCGACTCGCGCCATGCTGCGTGCGCACTCAGCCGCTGGGCAAGACGTGATTGAGTTTGCTGTGCCGCACACGCTTGCCTTCACGTTCTTTCCCACTTGGCTCACCGGCTTGCGCACGCGCTTTGGTCCGATCAAAAGCCGTTTGATTGCATTGAATGTGCACGACGCCGCCATGCGATTGGTTGAGGCCAGTTGCGACCTCCTCATCGTCTACCACCATCCATCACAGCCCTTGCAGCTGGATCCTGATCGATATGACTTTGTGAGCCTGGGCCAAGAGCTCCTCGCGCCCTACTCACAGGCCGACGCCCAGGGCCAACCCATTTTTAGCCTGCCTGGCCGCTCCGCCACACCGCTTCCATATCTCGGCTATGCACCCGGCGCTTACCTTGGACGGATAGTTGACGTCATCCTCAAAGCCGCCCCAGTACCCACTCACTTGGATCGTGTGTATGAGACAGATATGGCTGAAGGCCTGAAAGCCATGGCTCTTGAGGGCCATGGCATCGCGTTTCTGCCGCACAGTGCAGTGAAAAAAGAGCTTCGCGCCAAGAGATTGGTGGCGGCCGATTCGGTCGGTAGTGAGCTTCAGATGACCATGGACATTCGCGCCTACCGCGAGAAACCTCTGCTCGGAAAGGACGGAGGTAAAAACGGC
>JANPAK010000301.1:0-1756 GCA_031429925.1 Variovorax sp. | reverse complement strand
TCTTGCGGCGTCGCGCCGAGTGCGTTGAGTGCTTTCACGACATCGGCGAGCTTGGCGCCGGCCGGCATCACCACCAGCGCGCCGCCCGCCTGCGTGATCGTGATGTCGTTCTTCTCGGTCACCGTGGTCTGGCCCTGCGACAGCTGCGAAGGCTGACTGACTTGCGGCGTCGAGCTGATCGTCACTGACAGGCTGCCATGCGCCACCGCACAGGGGCCGAGCGTGACGGCGTCGTTGAGCACCACCGAGCCGGTGCGTGCGTTGACGACGATGCGCGCCGCCGGCCGCGCCAGGTCGACGACCAGGTTTTCGATATCGGCCAGGAAGCCGATGCGTTCATTCGCATCCGTCGGCGCTCGCATCCAGACCGTGCGGCCGTCGCGCGCGGCGGCCGTACCCTCGCCTTTGGCTTCGTTGATCACCCGGGCCACCGAACGTGCGGTGTTGAAGTCGGCAGCGACCAGATCGAGCTGCAACGAATCACCTTGCAGCAGCGGCGTCGGCACCGCACGCTCGACCGTCGCGCCGCCCGGCACGCGACCGGCCGACAAATGGTTGATCTGGACCTTCGCGCCGCCCGCCGATGCGCCCGCACCGCCGACGATCAGGTTGCCCTGCGCCATCGCGTAGACCTGGCCATCAGCACCCTTGAGCGGCGTGGCAATCAGGGTGCCGCCACGCAGGCTCTTGGAGTTGCCCAGCGACGAGACGTTGACGTCGATCGTCTGCCCGGGCTGGGCAAACGCCGGCAGCTTGGTCGTGACCAGTACCGCGGCGACGTTTTTGAGTTGCATGCTGGTGCCCGGCGGCAGCGTGACGCCGAGTTGCTGCAGCATCGAGTTCAGGCTCTGCGCGGTCGACGGCATCTGCGTCGTCTGGTCGCCGGTGCCATCCAGGCCGACAACGAGGCCGTAGCCGATGAGGTCGTTGTCGCGCACGCCCTGCACCGAGGCAATTTCCTTGATCCGCGCGGCGTGCCCGGGTTGCGGCCACCAGACCGCGGCGCTGGCGCAAATGAAGGCCAGCCAGACGGCGGCGCGCAACAGGCGGTCGGCGGGGTCGACGCGATCGGGGCGACGGTGGCTGCGGGAACTTCGGGCGGGGCTCATGGGCGGGCGCTGGATCTCACGCTAAATCTCACGTTGCGGGCGTCGCAGACATGCGCGCCCGTCGGCCCATTCTGTGAAGACTTCAGATCGGCAGAACGCTCAAAAAGAACCGTGACAACCAGCCAATCGCGTTGGCATCGGCTTGCGCGCCGCGGCCGCGATGTTCGACCCGCACATTCGCCACCTGGGCGCTGGGCACCGCGTTGCCGGGCTGGATCGCGCGCGGGTCGACCTGGCCGCTGAAGCGCAGCACATCAACATTGCTGTTCACGCCGATCTGCTTTTCGCCGGCGATCATCAGGTGGCCGTTGGGCAGCACGCCGGTCACGAGCACCGTGATCGTGCCCGAGAAGTCGTTCGTATTTTCGGTCGCGCCCTTGCCCTCGAAGGCATTGCTCGACGTGCCGGCGGCGTTCGCGCGGCGCAGCGCGTTGGGCGTCACGCCCGGCAAGGCAGTGATGCCCCCGGCGATGGTGCCGGTCTTGTCGATGCTGCTGGTGCTCTTTTGCGTTGCACTGACCTTCTCGACGATATTGATCGTCAGCGCATCGCCGACCAGCCGCGCGCGGTGGTCCTCGAACAGCGGACGGTATTGATGCGCCTGGTAGATCGCGCCGTTGCGCGGTGCGACATGCAGCGTCGGCGCA
>JANPAK010000300.1:0-5979 GCA_031429925.1 Variovorax sp. | reverse complement strand
CGCTGGGCGGCTGGCGGAGATCATTGTGCTGGATCAGTTTTCGCGCAATGTGTGGAGGGGCACCCCGCGCGCCTTTGCGCAAGACGCGCTGGCTCTCGCGCTCGCGCAGGAGCTCGTCTGGCGCGGCGACGATGCGCAGCTGAGCGTGCCGCAGCGCCGCTTTGCCTACATGCCCTATATGCACAGCGAGTCCGTGGCGATCCACCAAGAAGCCCTGCGCCTGTTTGCCCAGAGCGGCCTAGAAAACAACCTAGACTTCGAACGCCGCCACCTAGCCATCCTAGAGCGCTTCGGCCGCTACCCCCACCGCAACGCCATCCTAGGCCGGGAATCCACGCCAGAGGAGATGGAGTTTTTGCAGCAACCGGGGTCGGGGTTTTAGGCTATTTTCGCTATTGATTCGATAGCGATCTGCGCAGGTTCTATGACGGCTACTGGCCAATTCCGCTTTAAAAATCACTTGAAACCTAATTGATCAGTGCAAATCCCGTCCAAGTCATGTGAGTTTTCCCAATTCATCACATTTGTAGTCACAGAAAGACTACAATATCGGCTTAGAAACTGCCCTCCAGGAGCCTCAAATGATCACTGCTGACACCTATGTGCGCGCCCGCATCGACACGGTGACGAAAGACCGTGCGGCGGCGGCTTTGGAGGCGATGGGTTTGTCGATTTCGGATGCGATTCGCTTGATGATGCTGCGCGTGGCCGATGAGCAGCGCATGCCGTTTGAGGTGAAGGTGCCCAATGCCACCACACGCGCTGCTTTGGCCGAGGCGGAGCAGATCATCAAAACGCGCCGCGCGCGCTACAAATCCACCAAAGAAGTGTTTGATGCCCTCGAAAAGCCAGCCCGCAAGTAGCAAGCGCGCCTCGCTGCCCCGCGCAGTAGATTTCTCCAAGGCCTTCGCCAAAGATTGGAAGCGCTTGGAGCATTCTGGCCGCTACGATATGCGCAAGCTCAAAGAGGCGATGACGCTGCTGATCAACAACGATACGCCGCTTGGCCCTGAATGGCTTGACCACGCTTTGAGAGGCGAATGGGATGGCCACCGCGAATGCCACATTGGCGGTGATTTTTTGCTGATCTATTCTCTAGCCGATCAATCGCCCAGCGGCATGGTGGTGTTTGTGCGAGCAGGCACGCATGCTGAGTTGTTTTGAGTAGATTCAATTTGCTGCATATTTAATAGCACTCTGCGCAATATTCATGCCGGCTACTTGCCGATTTCACTTTAAAAATCACTTAAAAACCCAGATTGGGCATGATCCGACCCAATATGCGTTTGCATGATGATTGGCATGCAAGCGGCCCATCGCATAGAGCGCTAAACTGCGCGCATATGCAAGCCTCCACCATCCTCCAATTCTGGTTCACCGAACTCACCGCAAAGCAGCATTACGCCAAAGACGCGGCGCTGGATGCCTTGATCGCGCAGCGCTTTGGTGCCACGTTGGAGGCGGCGTCGCGCTGTGAGCTGTTTGGCTGGCGGGATTCGCCTTCCGGGCGGCTGGCGGAGATCATTGTGCTGGATCAGTTTTCGCGCAATGTGTGGCGCGACACCCCGCGCGCCTTCGCGCAAGACGCGCTGGCACTCATGCTCGCGCAGGAGCTCATTGCGCGCGGCGATGATGCGCAGCTCGCAGTAGCGCAGCGCGGCTTTGCCTACATGCCCTATATGCACAGCGAATCCGTGGCGATCCATCAAGAAGCCCTGCGCCTGTTTGCCCAGCCCGGCATGGACAACAACCTAGATTTCGAACGCCGCCATCTCGCCATCCTAGAACGCTTCGGCCGCTACCCCCACCGCAACGCGATCTTGGAGAGGGAATCCACAGCGGAGGAACTCGCGTTTTTGCAGCAGCCGGGGTCTGGGTTTTGAGGCTATTTGCTATAGATTAAATAGCGCTCTGCGCAGATTCTATGCCGGGGAGAGGTCATTTTCATCTTGATAAATGATGAGTACTGTTGTAAAATACAGTATTCGTATAAATTATCAGAACTGATATAAAATGAAACGCATTCAATGGCTAGGCACCTCTCTCAACATAGTGCGCGAGTTCCCTCAAGACGCACGTTCTGTGCTCGGCAACGAATTGCGGTTTGTACAAGCTGGCGAGATGCCTACAAACTTCAAACCGATGGCGAGTGTGGGCTCAGGTGTTTACGAAATCAAGGTGCGAAAGGGCAATCAATATCGGTTGATTTACGTGGCGAAATTTGCGGAATCTGTCTATGTGCTTCATGCCTTCGTCAAGAAAACTCCGAATACCGCCCCTGAAGACATTGAGCTCGCTCAAAGCCGCTACGCCAGCCTGATTGCTGAAAGAACGAAAAGAGAACGTCAATGAAAGAGAAATTAAGCATCGTCGTCGGCAGCGACAACGTCTTTCGCGACCTCGGCTTCCCCGAAGCCGAAGCGCAAAACCTTTTGCTGCGCACCGATCTCTGCATCCATATCCACCGCATCATCACCAAGCTGGGCATCACCCAAGCCGAGGCCGCCAAGCTCGCCGGCATCACGCAGCCGCGCATGAACGATCTCGTCAAAGGCCGCACAGAGAAATTCACGCTGGATGCGCTGGTGAATGTGGCCGCGAAGCTGGGCTATACGGTGAAGCTGAGCTTGAAGAAAGTGGCTTGAACTAGGCTAGTTACTATATTTTCAATAGCACTCTGCGAATATTCTATAACGGCGATATACAGATTTGACCTCTGAAGGCTGGCAGTCATATCATCTATCCATGCCTAATATCAACACGCCTGCAGATCTACGCACCCTCTATGACCCAGCCCGCGAGCGCTCTGTGCTCAAGGAGCTGACGAAGCTGGATAGCCATGCGCGGCGCTTTGTGGGTTTGTCTCCGCTGGCGGTGCTCTCCACACACAGCGCAGCGGGCGCTGCTGATGCTTCGCCGCGTGGCGGTGAGGCCGGGTTTGTGAAGGTGCTGGATGATTTAACGCTTTTGATCCCCGATTCGCCGGGCAACAATCGGCTAGATTCGCTGCACAACATCATCGAGACGGGGCAAATTGGCCTGCTTTTCTTCGTGCCGGGCATGGATGAGACGCTGCGCATCAATGGCCGCGCAGAGCTTTCCACAGATGAAGCGCTGCGCACGCTTTGCACGGATACGCTGACTGGCAAGCCGCGCGTGCCTAAGCTGGTGATCCGCGTGAGCTTGCAGGCGAGCTATTTGCATTGCGCCAAGGCGCTGATGCGCTCTGACCTGTGGAACCCAGAGCGCCATATTGACCGCAGCAGCCAGCCGAGCATGGGCGAGATGCTGCGCGATCAAACGGCAGATCGCGTAACGACGGGCACAGTGTTTGAAACGCAGGAGCAGATGATGGAGCGTTATCGGAATACGCTTTGATCCATTTGCTATTAATTAAGTAGCAGCCCACGCAGATTCTATAACGGCTAGATGCCTATTTCTCTTGTATTTCTCTGTAAAAAGTAGCCCTGCGAATGCAAGCTCAGGCCGCTGGTGGTATCGTGCCGCCTCTCTACAAATTTTGTTTCCTTTATTCCTCGCTTCCCTATGTCACTCTTCAATCCGCTCAAACTCGGCGCGCTCACGCTTCCCAATCGCATCCTCCTCGCTCCGCTCACCCGCACCCGCGCTGGCGCAGAGCATTTGCCCAATGATCTGATGGCCGAGTATTACGGCCAGCGCGCCAGCGGCGGCCTCTTGATCACCGAATGCACGATGGTGATGGAGCACACATCCGCTTTCTATGCCGAGCCGGGCATTTACTCTGCCGCGCAGATTGAAGGCTGGAAGAAGACGACCGCTGCCGTGCATGCCAAGGGCGGGCGGATCTTCATGCAAATTTGGCACCCAGGCCGCGCCGCGCATCCGGATCTCAATGGCGGGCATCGCACCGTCTCCAGCAGCGCGATCGCGATTGAAGGCGACATCCAAACACCCGCTGGCAAAGTGCCGCATGCCGTGCCGCATGCGCTCGGCTTGGAAGAAATTCCTGCGATCGTGGCGGCTTTTGCGCAAGCAGCAAAGAACGCGATAGCCGCCGGCTTTGATGGCGTGGAGGTGCATGGGGCGAACGGCTATTTGATCGATCAGTTTTTGCGCGATGGCGCCAACCAGCGCACAGATGCGTATGGCGGCTCTTTAGAAAACCGCTCGCGCTTTTTGTTTGAAGTGCTCACCGCCGTATCTGCCGCCATTGGCTCAGACCGCGTGGGCCTGCGCCTCTCGCCACTCAACAGCTACAACAGCATGAAAGACAGCGACCCTACTGGCTGGACGGCGTTCTTGGCCGAAAAGCTCAATGCGTTCAATTTGGCTTATTTGCACCTGATGCGCGCCGATTTCTTTGGGCTGCAAAAAGCCGATGTGGTCCCGGTGGCGCGCGAGAAATACAAAGGCGTGTTGATTGGCAACATGGGCTACAAAAGCGACGAAGCCGAAGCCGCCATTGCAGAGGGCAAGCTCGATGCCGTGGCCTTTGGCACATCCTTCCTCGCCAACCCTGACCTGCCCGAGCGCATCGCCGCCAAAGCCGCGCTCAATGCGCCCGATGCATCGACCTTCTACACACCCGGCGCCAAGGGCTACACCGATTACCCGGCGCTGGTGGCGGCTGCTTAGCGCGCCACTGACCTCGCGCTTGCAGTGCGTATGACGACGAGCGGTAAAGGGCCGCTTGGTGCACTGGCCCGCGCTGGAGCAGCGTATGACGACCGCGAGATGGGTGCGACACCTGCGCGAGGATGAAATGATGCGCTGAGGATTTCCGATATTGACAAATCCGAGGGCGAAGCGAAGATGCCATGTTAGCCATCAAAAAACATTCATAACAAAGCTGCCCATGAAGCCCATCCTCTTCGCCATTCCCGTTTTCTTTTTGTTGATCGCCATCGAAGTGTGGGTGGCCAGGCGAAGGGGCCTCACGATCTACCGGCTCAAAGGCAGCCTGACATCGATCAACATCGGCCTGATCAGCGAATTCACCAAAGCGATCGGCGGCGTGGTGAGTGTGGTGATGTTTTTGTTGATTTCCAAAAACTTCGGCGCGTTTGAATGGGATGTGAAAAATCCCCTCACCTGGATCAGCGCTTTGATCCTGTACGATTTTTGCTATTACTGGGTGCATCGCACAGGCCATGAAATCAACATCATGTGGGCCTCGCACGTGGTGCATCACAGCAGCGAGGAGTTCAACCTGTCAACCGCCCTGCGGCAATCGTCCACCGGCTTTTTGTTTCGCTGGATGTTCTATATCCCGCTGGCTTTGTTGGGCTATCCGGTGCAGGTGTTTATTGTGGTGGGCCTGATCGATTTTCTCTACCAATACTGGGTTCACACGCAGCTCATTGGCAAGCTCGGCTGGATGGAGAAGGTGTTTGTCACGCCATCGAATCATCGGGTGCACCATGGCCAAAATGACTATTGCATCGACAAAAACTATGGCGGCATTTTCTGCATCTGGGATCGCATGTTTGGCACCTATGCCGACGAGCGCGACGATGAAAAGCCGGTCTACGGCATACGCAAACCCATCGCCAGTTGGAATCCGCTGTGGGCCAACTTTCATCATTTCGTGCAGATCTGGCAGCAAGTCAAATCCACGCCGGGCTGGCGCAACAAGCTGATGGTTGTGTTTGCCAAACCCTCCTGGACACCGGAGGTGGCCGACACGACAGCGAAGTTTGAGCTGGCTGGGTTTAACCGCTTTGACACCGCAACGCCGCAGAGCTTGGTGCGGGTGGCGATCGTGTTGACCGGCGTGGCAGCGGTGATGCTGATGGCGTTTTATGTGCTGCAAACACGTTGGCCCGTGCCTTTCAGCGTGGCTTACAGCGCTTCAATGGTGGCGATCTTGACTTACGTGGGCTGGCGCATGACGCGCCTAAGCGGCTTGGCAACCGGTGAAGACAAGGCGGCAAGCCATGTCTAGCCTAGCCATCACCGATGCCCTGCTCTTTCTGTGCGCGGCTTATCTGGCCTTCC
>JANPAK010000299.1:0-4285 GCA_031429925.1 Variovorax sp. | reverse complement strand
CCTGGATATCTACCGTTCCTGCTGCTGCGGTAGTGATCGCGCTCAAGGTGAGTGCATTGGCGTCGCGCACGGTGACGCTGCCTGCGGCTGCACTGACGGTGAGGCTGCTGAAATTGTTGGCAGTGTTGGCAAGCGTGATGCTTCCGGCAGTTGCAGTGATGGTGGCAGCGCCGGTGGCGCTCACCACGCTGCTGGCCACTTGCGTGATCGCGTTGCCAGCTTGCACAGTGAGCGCGCCTGAGGCAGATACCGTGCCCAAAACGAGCGCATCGGTATCGCGCAAAGAGACTGCTGCGCCGGAAGCGGCGAGTGTGGCGAAATTGTTGGTCGCTCCACTCAAGGTGATGGCACCCGTACCGGCACTCACTGAGCTCAAGCCAGCGCCCGAGGTGATTGAACCTGCCGTTTGGATGATGTCAGCATTTACGCTGCTTAACGTCACACCATTCGTGGCCACAATAGTCTTGCCAATGCTCAGGCCCGATGTACCAACGGTGAGCGTCGCACTACTGCTCGCGCTGATATCGGCACCCAAGGTGATTGCGCCCGTACCTCCCCCAGCCGTCAGTGCGGCATTGCCGCCCGCCATCAAATTCACGGATCCTGTGGTGATAATGGCTGTTGCGGGCAAGGTTAGATTCTTGGCTGCACGAATATCCAAATTTCCAGCTGCGCCCACTGAAAGTGTGCCCACAACAAGATCGGAGCCACCATCGTATAAGGTAATACTGTTGCCCGTGACGCTCGTACTTTTTCCCTTAAAGTCGTTGCCCGCGTTGTTCAAGACAATATTGCCCGTGCCGGCATTGAATGTTGCGGGGTTGGAGCTGAAAATGACATCGCTAGCGCCTGTACTGGCTTGGGTGATATTGCCGCCTTTAGAAGTGACGGTCAAACCGGCAGCACCTGAATTAATCGACGACAGCACAACGCTGCCACCATTGGTGCCGAGAGAAATATAGCCTTTCGCATTAACGAGCGCGCTGCTCGCGGTCATCGTGATCCCGCCAGTGCCGGACCCTACAGTCAGTACTTGGTTGGCTTTACCACTGTTGATGGTCACGCCCGTGGCCACAGTGATCCCGCCCGAGCCAGATGCTGCTGGTGCCGTGGCATCATTGGCACTGAGCAGAATGCCACCGTCGTTGGTGGTAATGTTTGCATTGACCGCAATGTTGTTACCAGCTTGGGCCTTCAAGCCAAACCCGGCTGTTGTGATTGAGATCGCACTGTTGAATGTGATGTTGTTGCCTGCCTGCAATGTCACGTCTCCGGTGGCGCCGTTGATCACGCTTGCTTTGATGTTTTGCGTGGTGACAGCGTTGGCTGCGTAAGTTGCAACATCAGCAATCGCGGCCGAGCCTGCATTGTCGACGACGATGTTTAGCGGATCAAGCAGCCAGCTTCCCATTTGACCGTTGGCTGCACCGGCATCCACCTTGGCCGTGTCAGCCACAACCAGATTGATCTTTCCAGAGGTTTCGACCACGCCGCCATTGCCACTCTGCGCACCGCCGCGAGCCGTGACTTGACCACCAAATGTGGCGGAATTATCTGCCCAGACCACAGCTGTTCCGCCGTTGCCGCTGGTGCCGGCATCCGCGCGAATCGTGGTGTTGCTTCCGACGAAGGCCACCTGCGCATTTTGCACGGCGCTGCCGTCCACAATACTCGCCGTGTTGCGGCCTTGATAGGCGCCGCCGATCAGAGCTTGGCCACCACCTGCTTGCCCAGATACATCCACGACTGCATTTCCGGCTAAGCCCACAGCTTGGCCGGCCATTTGCACTTGCCCGCCGGTGGTGCCAGCCGCTTCGCCTTTGGCGATCAGCGAGCCAGAGTTTTCTGCGATGCCATTGCCTGCATCCAAGAAGATGCGGCCATTCTTCTCTACCAAGCTGTTGGCTTGGATGATGCCGGTGTTGTTCACCACGAGGCTGGCGAGATCGCCGGCGTTGCGCGCAGAGAGAACGACGGTGCCGCCATTAGCGGTGATGACGCCGGCATTCTTGATACTGGCTTCAGCAGCAGCGCGATCAATATTGAGCTTGATCAGGCCATCGCCTGCGAGATCGACCGTGACCTTATCGCCAGCGGCCATGCGCACGGTGCCCATCGGGGCGTTGATGACGCCGGCATTTTGAACATTGGGAGCGATGAGGGCGACGTAGCCGCCTTGTTTGACGGTGATCTTGCCGTCGTTGATGACGGCGCCGGCGCCGCCGGTGTTTTCCATGCTGATGGAATTGCCAAGCATGAAGGCGTTTTCATCAACCTTCAGGCTGGTGGCGAGCATGCCGCCCACATCAATGGTGGCATCTTTGCCGAAATACACACCGCCTGCGTTTTGCAGCCACACCTGTCCGTTAGAAGACAAGCGGCCAAGAATTTGGCTAGGCGCAGCCGTGGTGACTTGATTGAGCGCCACCGAGCTGGAGCTGGGCTGCACGAATGTGACGCTCGATTGTGTGCCGATATCGAAGGTCGACCAGTTCAGGATGACGCGGCCACTCGTTTGATTGACCGTCATGGCATTGCCGACGGTATTGACACCCGCTTGGCCCGCGACCACGCTGCCGCCTGTGGGCAATGCATTGGCGGCTAAGCCTTGGGCAGCGGCCATACCGGGCCAAATGAGCACCTGGCCGCCGAAGATGCCGATCAAGAATTTGAGCAGCATGCTCGCGCTCTTGCGCGGGCGGAAGGTGTACGTCATCTTGCGCCCACCGGTGCGCACGGTGAAGCTGGTGGTTTTTTGTTCGGCTTGCATGGCTTGTGTTGTTTTGGTCATGGTGGTTGACTTCCCGGGAGAGTTGCTGCTGTCTGCGCAGGCGGATGCGGTGGAAAAATTGGCGGTGTTCATTGGTGTGTTCATGCTCGTGGCTCCAAGATGATCAGAATGGCTGATGATGGAAGTGACGCATCAAAACTGCGTGACGGCTTGGAACCACACGCGATCGCGGCTGGTGCGGCCTTCTACGTCTTTGCCGGTGAGGCTGAGGCCTCGGTTTTTACCGTCTTGCTTTGCATATAGCGCGCGGATTTGGAACATGCCAACGCGAGAGATATTCAGGCCAATGCCAAATGAATTGAGGTAGTAGCCATTGGGCGCGAGGCCGCCGACAACGTAGTTGCGCTCGTTGACCTTGATACCGCCGTTGTCGTAGAACAAGAAGCCTTGCCATTGCACGCTGCCCTCAATGGGCAAATCAGCGCGCAGCTCAAATTGCGCCACGTAGCCTTCATCGCCGGTGGCCTCGCCGCTTGAATAGCCGCGCACGCCGGTGGCGCCGCCAAGCGAGAATTTCTCGGCGCTGTCTAGATTTTTAGAAGCCAGCTGGGCGTTGATGCCGCCATAGAGGCTGAAGGTATTGTTCAGCCGCTGAATGCGCGAGGCTTGCCCGCCGAGCTTGGAGAAATAGCCAGCGGCTTTTGGACCCGCGCTGTCGCCAGTGCGGCCGAGCGCATCTTTGATTTGGAGATGGCCCACGCCAAGCGAAATATTGGCAAAGCCCACGCCGCCGCCGCCAAAGCTGTCGCGGCTTTGCAGGTTGCCGCCTAGGCTGAGCACATTGAGCACGCGCTCGCCTGTGAGGCCCACGCCCGAATTGTTGCGCTGCTCTTTGCGGTCTGCAGTGGCATTGAGGAAGATACTGCGATCTCGCTGGCGCTCCAGCGGATACAGGCCAAACACGGAGTATTGCGTGCTGTCGCCACTGGGGGAAAAGCCTGCTGCTTGGCAACACACTTCAAACACCACGCGCGAGATTGACGTGCCAACCCTCGCCCCATCGCTGCCCACTGGCAGCGAATAGCTGCCGCGCAGCATGGCAAGCTTGCGATCGGTGTGCATCAGGCGCAGGCCGAGCTGGTCGCCTAGGCCAAAGGGGCTGTTGAGATTGAGCGTGGCTCCCAAGCGGTATTCGCCGGTGAAGCGGTTGCCGTGATTGTCCAGATCGATGCTGCCGGTGAACAAACTGCTCTCAACGGTGGTAAGGGTGACGTTGGTATCGCCTGTTTGCTCGCCTGGATCCAGGCTGATGCTGGCCTCTATGCCGGGCAAATCATTGGCTAGCAAAGCGGCGCGCTCCAGCGTTTTTTCTCGCACGATAGAGCCGACGGGTACGTTGCTATCGAGCAAGCCTTGCGCGACGGAGGCTGAGGTGCGCACGCTGCCTTCTTGCTTGACGGTGGTTTGACCCACGCGGCCTTCAAGCACCGCAATTTCGATGATGCCATTTTTGATTTCTTGCTGTGGCAGATAAGCCCGAGCCACGAAGAAGCC
>JANPAK010000298.1:0-15226 GCA_031429925.1 Variovorax sp. | reverse complement strand
CTGCAAACTTCACTTTATGCGGGGCGTACATACGCCACATCGCCCGCTCTAAGTCTTTGCCCATTTGGGTCGAGTCTTGCGTGCCCATGCGGCACCACTCACTGCCGACACAGGTTTTGACCGTGCGCAGTGCCTTAGCGTAGGCATGGCCAGAAGGCATGCCGATGTCTTTCCAGACATTCAGCAAGTCTTCTTTTTTTACGCCCAACAAATCAATGCGCTGACCACCAGTGACTTTGACTGTGGGAATCTTGTATTTGTCTACAGCATTGGCGATGCGGCGCAACTCGTCGGCGGTGGTCTCACCACCCCACATGCGCGGGATCACGGAGTACGTACCGTCTTTCTGAATGTTGGCATGCGAGCGCTCGTTGATGAAGCGGCTCTGCGGGTCATCTTTCGCTTCTTTGGGCCAAGTGGACGTCACGTAATAGTTCAGGGCAGGTCGGCAGGAGGAGCAACCATTCGGTGTCTTCCAGTCCATGAACTTCATAACGTCACCAATGGTGAGCAGTTTGTTTTCTCGGATTGCGTCACGCACGGCTTGATGACCATGATCGGTACAGCCGCACATCGCCTTGAGTTTGGGTGTCGCTGAATAGTCGCCACCTGCGGTGAACATCAAAATCTGCTCGACCAATCCCGTGCAAGAGCCGCACGAAGCACTGGCTTTGGTATGTTTCTTCACCTCGTCAATGGTGAATAGGCCCTTCTCACGAATGGCTTTGCAGATCGTGCCTTTGTTCACACCATTGCAGCCGCAGACTTCATCGCTGTCGGCCATGCTGGCGGCTTTCGTATGGCCCTGGTGGCCGACGTCGCCGATGCCATTGTTGATCGCGGCTTCGCCAAACATCAACTTGTCACGGATATCGCTCACGTTTTTGCCATCACGCAGTAGCTTGAAGTAATAGCTGCCGTCAACGGTGTCACCATACAGGCATGCGCCAACGAGCTTGTCGTCTTTCAGCACGAGCTTTTTGTAGACACCACCAAAGGGGTCACTCATCACGATCTCTTCGTGTCCGTCACCGCCCATGAAGTTACCTGCGCTGAACAGATCAATGCCGGTCACTTTGAGTTTGGTCGAAGTGAGCGAGCCTTGGTAACGACCAATACCGAATTGCGCGAGATGGTTGGCGGCCACTTTGGCTTGCTCAAACAATGGTGCAACCAAACCATACGCAATACCGCGATGCGCTGCGCATTCGCCCACGCTGTAGATTCGCGCATCGGTCACGGTTTGCATTGTGTCGTTCACCACAATGCCCTTGTCGCAGTGCAGACGCATCTTTTGCGCGAGTTCGACATTCGGACGAATGCCTACGGCCATGACTACCAAATCTGCTGGAATTTCTTTGCCGTCTTTGAACTTGAGTGCCATCACTCGCCCATCTTTATCGGGAATCAATTCTTGGGTTTGCGCACCCATCATGAAGGTCAAGCCACGGTCTTCAAGCGATTTGCGCAGCAGGCCACCCGCCACATCATCGAGCTGGCGCTCCATGAGCCAAGGCATCACATGGATCACCGTGACATCCATGCCGCGCAGCATCAATCCGTTGGCCGCTTCCAATCCTAGGAGACCCCCGCCAATGACCACAGCCTTTTTGTATTTGGTCGCTGCTTCAATCATTGCGTTGGTATCAGCAATGTCACGGTAGGCGATCACGCCTTTCAAATCTTTGCCCGGAATGGGCAAGATGAAGGGATTGGAGCCGGTGCACATGAGCAAGCGGTCGTACTCTACTTCGGTGCCGTCTTCGGCGCGCACGACACGCTTGATGCGATCGACTTCGACCACCTTTTTTCCGGCGTGCAAAGTGATGTTGTTTTCCTTGTACCACTCCCAGCTGTTGAGTACGATCTCATCGAGCGTTTGCTCGCCTGCGAGCACAGGGCTGAGCAAAATGCGGTTGTAATTGGGGTGAGGTTCTGCTCCAAAGACGGTCACGTCATACAACTCGGGTGCAATTTTGAGTAATTCCTCAATGGTGCGAACCCCTGCCATGCCGTTTCCAACCATCACTAACTTCGATTTTTTCACGCTAAAGACCTCCGAGCTACTCCTTATCTAGTGCAATAGCTGTGCCAATTTCAATCTACTCCGATGCACCACTTCAGTGCGATGGCTGCATGACGGCGCTAGCCAGTTAAACTGCCCGCATGCTTTCACCTTGCGCACCATGAATGAACCCCTCAGACTCGCCAAACGTTTGGCAGAACTTCTCAATTGCTCGCGCAGCCAGGCAGAGCAATACATCGAAGGTGGCTGGGTGCGAGTGAATGGTGTCATCCAAGACAGTCCGCAGCATCGCGTCACCAATGAGACGATTGAGCTGGATAAAAACGCGACCTTGCTCGATAGCGAGCCGATGACGATTCTTCTGCATAAACCGCCAGGCTATGAATGGGATGAAGGCAGGCAAAGCGCCAGCAGTTTGCTCGATGAAGCGCATCGCAGCAAAGCGCATGCATCTGGAGTTCGTTTGCTCAAAAAGCACTTGAAAAATCAAGTGAGCATGACTCCGCTGGAGAGCGGCGCCAGCGGTTTGCTGGTGTTCAGCCAAGACTTTCGTATTCAACGCAAGCTCTGGGACGATGGCAACACGGTGGAAAACGAAGTCATCGTGGATGTGCAAGGGCCGGTCGATGAGGAGATGCTCGTTGCGCTTAACCGTCCGCTGATCCGGCAAGATCGCTTGGTGCTGCATGCCAAAGTGGCTTTGAGCAAAAGCAACGAGAAAATCACCGGCCTGCGCTTTGCAGCAAAGGGTGCTGAACCGGGGCGCATTGCGAAGTTTTGCGAGCATCACAGCTTGCAAGTGGTGGGTATGAAACGCATCCGCGTGGGGCGTGTTCCTATGGCTGATTTGCCTCTTGGGCAGTGGCGTTTTTTACAAAGCCACGAGCGGTTTTAGATCTTTCCTGAATTGCATGCCTCACAACAGTGCGTCGATTGCAATGGCAACCTGATCGCGAAATTGACCCAACATCGATCGAGTTAAGCCGCTTGTTTTTCCACGTGAGCCTGACGGTTGTACAAGAAATCAAGTACGCTAAGGCGGTATTTCACATAGGCTGGGTTTTGTGCGAGTTCCACGCGATTGCGCGGGCGCGGTAAGTCCACGGAGAGCACATCTCCAATCGTCGCAGCCGGGCCATTGGTCATCATCACGATCCGATCGGAGAGCAAGACTGCTTCGTCCACATCGTGCGTCACCATCACCACCGTGCTGTGCGTCTTTTGCACAATCTCTAGCAGCTCATCTTGTAGCTTGGCGCGGGTGAGCGCGTCAAGAGCACCAAAAGGCTCATCCATCAGCAACACCTGTGGTTCCATCGACAAAGCGCGGGCGATGCCAACGCGCTGCTTCATGCCTCCGGAGATCTCCCCCGGACGCTTTGACAACGCGTGCGTAAGGCCCACCATCTCAAGCGCGGCCTCTGTGCGTGCCTTTAGTGCGGCTTTGGGTTCGCCAGTGCGATTCGTCGTGGTGCTTCCAAACACACGCTCAACCGCAAGATAAACGTTTTCATAACATGTGAGCCAAGGCAGAAGTGAGTGATTCTGAAACACCATACCGCGCTCAGGACCGGGCCCTTTGATTTCGCGATTGGCGCACAGCAATGTGCCTTCTGTGGGCGTGGTGAGACCAGCAATCAAGTTCAATAGCGTGGACTTGCCGCAGCCCGAGTGGCCAATCAAGGTCACAAACTCACCCTTACTCACACTCAAATCGATTTGCTTGAGAGCAGGAAACAGGCCTTTAGTTGTTTTGAACGTTTGAGCGACGCCGGAAATTTCGATGTATTTATCCATGATTCTCTCCTTTAGTTTTTGACTTCTTCGTAAGTGAATGCACTTGCCAACTTGATGAGAGCAGCTTCTAAGATCAAGCCCACGATACCGATGACGAAAATGGCAATGATGATGTTTTTCACATTCAGATTGTTCCACTCGTCCCAAACCCAGAAACCAATACCGACGCCTCCGGTCAGCATTTCAGCTGCGACGATCACCAGCCATGCTGTGCCGACAGCAAGGCGCACACCCGTCAACATGTAAGGCAAAACCGCTGGGAACAGGATCTTGGTGATGATCTTCCACTCCGACAGGTTCAGCACTCGCGCGACGTTCATGTAGTCTTGAGGTACGCGCTGGACACCTACCGCGGTGTTGATGATCATCGGCCAGATCGAGCAGATAAAAATCGTCCAGATGGCTGCAGGATGCGCACCCTTGAACACGAGTAGACCGATCGGCAGCCAGGCTAAAGGCGACACGGGGCGCAAGAGGCTGATCAAGGGACCAAACATTCGATTGAGAAATGTGAAGCGTCCGATCATGAAACCCAGTGGGATGCCGACCAAGGCCGCCAATCCGAAGCCTACGGCAACGCGTTTGAGCGAGCTCCAAATATTCCATCCGATGCCTTGGTCATTAGGGCCATTGCTGTAAAACGGCTTAGAGAAGATATCGACAGCTTGGACACCAGTGTCTAGGGGGGTCGGAATGCTACCTTTGCTGGTCATCGCAATGCCTTGCCAAACGGCGACCAGCAAGGCCATGCCGATGATTGGTGGCACGACTTTGAGCCACAAGCCACGCCAATCAAACGGCATAGAGGCTTCCTTTTCTGGTGCTTTCATGGCCTCGGCCCTTTTAGAATCTGCGCTAGATGCTATGGAATTTATAGTGCTTTTGGTGTGAATCTGCGCCCTCTTCATAGGCGCAGAGGTGTCGGGCAGCGGATCGTGAAAAACGGCTGAAACCATGGATGCTCCTTGTGCAGCGGCCGTTAGGCCTTGATCTTGAAGCCGTCGGCGTACTTGGCCGGGTTGGTCCCGTCCCAGGTGACGCCGTCAATCAGCTTGCTGGAGCGCATATCACTCTTGGGCACCGAGACTTTGGCTGCCGCTGCCGCTTGCTTGTAGATGTCAATACGGTTGACCGCCTTGGCGACATTGAGGTAGTCGGGATGGTCTTTCAGCAGACCCCAGCGTTTGTGCTGTGTCAGGAACCACATGCCGTCTGAAAGGTAGGGATAGCTTGCCATACCGTCATTGAAGAATTTCATGTAGTTCGGGTCATCCCAAGTTTTGCCCAGTCCGTTCTGATAGCGGCCTAAAATGCGCTGGTTAATCACATCAACGCTCGTATTGACGTAGGATTTATCGGCAATGGTTTCGGCCATTTTGTTTTTGTTCTGCAAACCCGCGTCGATCCACTTGCCAGCTTCAATGATCGCAGCCGTGACGGCGCGGCATGTATTGGGATTTCTCTTGGCAAAGTCTGCGGTGACGCCCAGCACCTTTTCGGGGTGATCTTTCCAGATGCCTTGAGTCGTCTCTGCGGTGATGCCAATGCCGTCTGCGATCGCACGATGATTCCAAGGCTCACCGACGCAATAGCCGTCCATGTTGCCAACGCGCATATTAGCCACCATCTGTGGTGGAGGCACGGTGATGACCTTGGCATCATTCAATGGGTTGATGCCGCCTGATGCCAGCCAGTAGTAAAGCCACATCGCATGGGTGCCGGTTGGGAATGTTTGTGCAAACGTGTATTCGCGCTTCTCGCTTTTCATCAGCTTGCCAAGGCCCGCCAAATCGACAGCTCCTTTCTCCGCCAATTTTTTCGACAGTGTGATGGCCTGGCCATTTTGATTGAGGGTCATCAAAACGTTCATATCCCGCTTGGGGCCACCAATGCCTAATTGAATGCCGTAGGCCATCCCGTACAGCAGATGTGTCATGTCGTTTTCACCGGCAAGCAGCTTGTCCCGCACGCTGGCCCAGCTGGCCTCTTTACTAGGAATGATTTTTACGCCATATTTTTGATCAATGCCGAGCACCGATGCCATCACGATGCTGGCGCAGTCGGTGAGCGGGATGAAGCCAATCTTGACTTCCTTCTTTTCTGGAGCGTCCGAGCCTTGGGCGTAGACCGTCGCGCGTAGTGCGGGGGACAGGCCAATCGCGCCAACTGCACCAATTTGAAGCGCTTTGCGGCGGCTGAGTTGTTTTTTCAAGAGATCATTCATGGCAACACTCCAGTAAGACAAGGAAAACAAAAGTCCAAAAAAGAAAAGACGCCCTTGCATGCAAGCCGCACAAATTTCGCGCGAAATGCATCAAGAACGTCTTCGTTCTGTGTGATCCGTTGCGCTGCGCCATTGCAGAGCGTTGAATCAAGTGATCAACATTGACCTTGTAGGGATATATGCGAGAAGCGTGCCAACTTAACTTAACAAATCCGCCACATCCAACATCCGCTGCGCCACATCCGCCAGCTTCAACCCTTTGTCCATCGCGGACTTGCGCAACTTTTCGTAGGCCTCTTGCTCAGAGAGGCCTTGACGCTGCATGAGCAGCCCTTTTGCACGGTCAATGGTTTTGCGGTCTTGTAGCTCTGAGCGAGCGCTTTGCAGCTCCTGGCGCAGGCTTTGCTCATGTTCAAAGCGCGCCATGGCAACATCCATGATGGGGCGAATCCGATCAGGCGAGAGGCCGGCCACGATATAGGCATTCACGCCGGCTGCAACGGCGTCTTTCACATGCGTGGTGTCGTTGTCTTCCGTGAAGAGCACAATGGGGCGCGGTGCATCGCGGGTGGCCATCACAACATGCTCTAGCGCATCGCGGGCATCGCTTTCTGCATCCACGATGATCATATCGGGCTGTAGTTGCGTGATGCGCTGAGCAAGGAAGCTGTCTGCGGGCAGCACGGCGATCAGGTTGTATCCAGTCTCCAGCAGGCCGATGCGCAACTCTCGACTGCGCACAGCTTCTTGGGCCGCATGCTCGTCGGTGCTGTCGGGCGTGAGCGTTTCAGGGGCGACGACGATGATGCGCAGTTTGTGTGCAGCATCGTTGGCAGATGCACTCGGATTGACGCCAAAGGGCGCTTTGGGAAGACTCATAGCTTGAGTAGTGCAAAATTCAGGCCAATATGTTGATCTTAGGTATTGAATCTTCTTGTGATGAAACGGGTGTGGCTTTGGTACGGGCCATGGTGCAAGCCGACAGAAATGCACTAAATGAGGGCGCCTCGTTGCCGATTCCGGTGCTTCTCAGTGCAGCATTGCACAGCCAGATCGAGATGCACCGTGCTTATGGCGGTGTGGTGCCTGAACTGGCGAGTCGGGATCATATTCGGCGCTTGATTCCATTGACAAATGAGGTTCTTGCCGTTGCAAATACTGCGCTGAAAGCTATTGATGTTGTAGCGTATACGCGTGGACCGGGGCTTGCTGGGGCGCTGTTGGTGGGTGCAGGGGCGGCCTGTGCCTTGGGCTGCGCTTTGGGTAAGCCGGTGATGGGTGTCCATCATTTGGAAGGGCATTTGCTTTCGCCATTTTTGAGCGCTGATCCGCCAGAATTTCCTTTCATTGCGCTGCTGGTGAGCGGTGGGCACACGCAGCTCATGCGGGTAGACGGCGTGGGAGCGTATGCGCTGCTGGGTGAGACGATCGATGATGCCGCTGGCGAAGCTTTCGACAAGACGGCAAAATTGCTGGGCTTGCCTTATCCGGGCGGGCCGCAATTGGCCAAGCTCTCTGTTGGCGGCGATCCGAAGGCTTTCAAGTTTCCGCGCCCCTTGCTCCACAGCGGAGATCTGGATTTTTCATTCGCGGGCTTGAAAACGGCCGTGCTCACGCAAGTCAAGCGCTTGGTGGGCGATGTGCCCGAAGGCGCAACGGTGCGTGGCGCGGGGGTTGCATCTTTGTCTGCGGAAACATTGCGCGATTTGGCAGCGAGCGTGCAGGCGGCGATCACGGAAGTGCTGGTGAAAAAATCGCTCACGGCGGTGCTGCACTCAGGTTTGCAACGCTTGGTGGTGGCCGGTGGTGTCGGCGCGAATCTCAGGTT
This sequence comes from Variovorax sp., assembly GCA_031429925.1. Classification (GTDB taxonomy): domain Bacteria; phylum Pseudomonadota; class Gammaproteobacteria; order Burkholderiales; family Burkholderiaceae_C; genus JANMDU01. The sequence goes on along the minus strand of JANPAK010000298.1, from coordinate 7,351 downwards.
GCGCGAGCAACTGAATGCCGCTTGCACCAAAGCAGGTATTCGCGTGCATTACCCAGAGCTGCATTTGTGTACGGACAATGGTGCCATGATCGCATTGGCTGCGGCCATGCGCCTGCAAACGGACAAGGCGCAGCCCTCGCGGAACTACGCCTTTGACGTTAAGCCACGCTGGCCTCTAGATAGCCTCTGATCAGTTGATCGTCAGCAGCGTTTGGCGACTCTCAGGCGCAACCTTTGCGAACTTCAAAGTCAGCACACCGTTTTCCAGCTTCGCTTCGCTCTGCGAAGCATCGACATCACTGCCGAGCTTGTAGGTGGCTTTGAAGCTGCGCGGCGCGTCGTTTTTGGAGCTAATACGCACGATGCGGCCTTCAATACCGATGGTAAGTTGCTCTTTCGAGAGACCGGGTACATCGAGGTTCAGGGTGATGGAAGCCTCATCGCTTTGGACTTGGCTCCTTTGTGATGTGTGATCAATAGCATCAGCGAAGAAACGATCAAAAGCATCAGCGCGTGACCAAAGGCTAGGCATGTGACCGTAACCATTCACAGCAGAACGAGAAACGCGTACAGGTGAAAAAAACATAGCAATTTCCTTTAGACTTCGCGGCTCGTTCGCTCCTCGTCACCATGACGAGAGCGTTGCCGCATGCAACGAATCTGCGGCATATTGAGCCGGTTTCAAGGGAGTTAACTCATGCCAACAGGCAAAAATATTTCAAAACGCGCGCTCTTGAAAAGTGCAATCTGCGCCACCACATCACTCGCTCTTTTAAAGAATTTTGATGCTTGCGCAAGCATAAAATCTGCGCAAAATGCTCCTATAAAGATAGCAATGATTGAGGCGCTCTCAGGTGCGTTTGCCAATACAGGTGAGGCTGTGTTTCGCAACCTCGTGTGGGCGACAGAGCGAGTGAATGCACGTGGCGGTGTGCAGTTTTTGGGAAATGTTTATCGCCGTTTGGACATCGAGCGCTACGATAGCAAAGGCCAGGTTGAGGAAGCATTGACGATGCTACGCGCGGCGATTGACGATGGCGCTCAGATCATCATGCAGGGCAATAGCTCGTCAGTTGCTGCGGCTTTGATCGATGCGATCAACAAACACAATGAGCGTGTGCCCGAGAAGCGCTTGGTGTTTTTGAACTACTCCGCGGTAGATCCGATTTTGACAAATGAGAAATGCAGCCCTTGGCATTTTCGCTTTGATGCGCATGCCGATATGCGCATGGCCGCGCTAATGGAAGTTCTGCGCGAAGATCGCGCTTTGAAATCGGTGTATCTCATCGGGCAGGATTACAGCTTTGGCCAAGCCGTGCTGCGGGAAGGCAAACGTCAGCTCGCTGCGCAGCGCGCTGATATCGCAGTCGTGGGCGATGAGCTGCATCCGCTCGGCCGGATCAAAGACTTTGCGCCGTACGCCGCCAAGATCAAGGCGAGCGGCGCAGGTGCGGTGCTCACCGGCAATTTCGGCAACGACCTGACACTGCTCATCAAGTCCTGTAAAGACGTGGGTTTTGAGGGCAAGTTCTACACCTTTTATGGCAATGCGCTTGGCGCTCCAGCTGCGATTGGCGACGCGGGCATTGGCAAAGTGATCGCAGTAGCCGATTGGCTGCCCAATGTCGCCGCACCTGATGGCATTGTGCGCGGTCCGCGCCAGATCGAATCCGATGCCTTCATGCGAGCCTTCCGCGCCCGTTTCCCCAAGCCAGAAGACGATTACGTCCACATGCGTATGAATCTCATGATGGAATCGCCGGTGCAGTCTTTGAAAGGCACAAACTCAATTTCATCGATTGACACCACTGCATTGGTGCAACGCCTCTCTAAGGCGAACGTCAGCTTCTTCGGCCAAAGCGGCAACATGCGCGCCACAGACCATCAATTTCAACAACCCTTGGTGGTTGGCCTCATGGATAAGCAGGGCTCACCCGGCGTGAAATACGACGTAGAAGGCTCAGGTTATGGTTTTCGCGTGATTCGCTTGATTGACGCTGCAAAGGCGCAATTGCCGACGAGCTGCATGACGTCGCAATGGGCACGACACTTTTCAGCGCCTTAAACAAGTCTTGTGATGATTTTGAAGAAAGGAAGTATTTAAAAAGTCAAATGAGCGACAGTCGGCAAGGACAAGGCAGCTAAACTTGGTGAAGGGCAGGAGTGGATTCCAAATTCGGAGACATCAACAGGAGTTGAGATTTGATGAGATATCGTGCAAGCTGGTTTGTGATGAGCATGTTTATCAATGCGCCCGTCGCATGGGCAGACACTTCGCTTGCGCCAAGCAGTGCGCTGCGACCCAATATCATCGTTTTGGTTGCAGACGATTGGGGCTTCACCGATCTCGGCTCGTTTGGTGGCGAGATCAATACGCCTCATTTGGATGCCTTGGCCAAGCGAGGTGTTCGTTTTTCGAATTTTCATACAGCAGCATCATGTGCGCCCACCCGCGCGATGTTGCTCACCGGCGTGCAAAGTCATCGAGCTGGTATTGGCAACCTGTTGGAAACGATGCCTCGATCACACATGGGCAAACCGGGATACCTCGGATCGTTAGCACCGAACGTCGTGACGTTCTCCTCCTTGCTTCAGGAGGCGGGTTATCGCACGTACATCACAGGAAAGTGGAACGTCGGCTCTGAGCCACGCAATCTGCCGGGGCAGCGCGGCTTTGATCGTTCGATCATTCAAGGCGATACCGGTTCGGACAATTGGGTTCCAAAACAAAGGTACCTGCCACATTCGGCGAAGGTCGATTGGTTTGAAGATGGGCGTGTTGCTGGGATGCCCGACGAGTTTTACTCATCGACCTACTTTGTCGATCGAATGATCGGCTATCTGAAAGACGACCCAAAGCGCAGCAAAGGGCAGCCTTTTTTTGCGTACGTAGGATTTCAGGCCAATCATGTGCCGATCCAAGCTCCTCAATCATTTATCGACAGATACCGAGGAAAGTATGTGGCGGGCTGGGACGCTCTGCGCGAGCAACGCAATCGCAGCGCCGCGGCCTTAGGAATCGTACCCAAGAACGTCCCGATGGTGCGAATGTCCACCACACGCGATTGGAGCGCGCTTAGCGAACAGGAGCGCTTGTTTCAGCAGCGGCAGATGGAAATCTATGCAGCGATGGCTGAAGCCATGGATCATGAGGTCGGTCGCCTTGTGAGTCACTTGAAAGCGACAGCCGAATATGACAACACAGTGTTTGTTTTCTTGTCCGATAACGGCGCTGAGGGTTCAGACTACAAGGAAGCACAGATTTGGCTCAAGACTCAGTACACCCAATCGATCGATCGGTTGGGTGGCAAAGGTGCCTACGGCATTCCCGGTCCAAGCTGGGCTAGCGCTTCTGTGTCGCCGCTCAAAGGGTATAAGTTTTATGCTGGCGAGGGCGGCATTCGCGTACCGATGTTCGTCACGCCCGTGGGGTCGGCAAGAACTAGCCAAGTCGAAGCCGCTCTGACGCATGTCACCGACATTGCACCGACACTGTTGGAGATGGCCGGTGTTGCGCATCCTGGTCGAAGCTTTCAGGGCAAAGCGGTCGAGCCAATGTCTGGGAAAAGTCTTGTCCCACTGTTAAAAGGTGAAAAGACTTCGGTGCGTGATGCTGAGGAGAGCCTCGGGTATGAGCTGTCGGGTAGCAAAGCTCTTTTTCGTGGCGATTTCAAGCTGGTGATGAGCTTACCTCCTGTGGGCGATCGCCAATGGAAGCTTTACAACCTGCGCGAAGATCCCGGCGAGGTCAATGATGTTCAGGCACTGCATCCGCAGTTGTTTTTGCTGATGCAGCAAAGTTATGCAGACTACGAGAAGACTAACGGTGTATTGCCGATGCCAGACGGCTATAACCCCGTGCGGCAAGTTTTCATCAATGGCATCTTCAATTATTGGCTGCCGACTTATGCCCCGTTCGGTATTGGTGCAACGCTGCTGCTTATTGGATTGGGCTGGGTCTGGATTAGGCGGCGCAAATCGGCTCGACTCGTTTGATGCCGAATAAGAGGACGCACTTGAGGAAACTTCATGAAAGCTCGAAAATGACAAAGAAAAGATGGATCGCAGTTATTGCTCTGGTGCTGGGTGCAAGCATCGCATTCGTCATGGGCTTTCAAGCGCAAATTGCAACCAAGGTCTTGGAGCAGGTCGCTAAACGCAATGTAGGGCGTAATATCTTGCCAGATTTGTCTGACGGGCTTTATCTTGGATTGTGTGGTACCGGGTCGCCGTTTCCGGATCCAACGCGCGCCGGCCCTTGCTCGGTGGTGATTGCGGGTGATCGCGTGTTTGTTGTCGATGCAGGCGAAGGCAGCGCGCGAAACTTGGGCTACATGGGCATCCCCGCGTCAAAGATTGAGGCGATTCTTCTGACCCATTTCCATTCTGACCATATTGACGGCCTAGGACCCTTTATGTTGCAGCGGTGGGGGTTGGGAACTTTTTCGACGCCAGTCCCGGTTTACGGGCCACCTGGCGTTGATAAAGTCGTTGACGGTTTTCGATCAGCTTATCTTCTCGACTTTGGTTATCGCGTTGCACATCACTCAGAAAAAATCATGCCGGCGGGCGGTAGCGGCGGCAAGGGTGTGCCGTTTTCTTTTGCTGGCGTGAACCCTCTTGAGCAGGTGGTGGTCCTAGAAAACAAAGGCTTGAAAATCACTGCATTTCGGGTCGACCATGCGCCGATTGATCCCGCGGTGGCCTATCGGTTCGATTACAAGGGCCGGTCTTTGGTGATATCCGGTGATACCAAAAAAACTGGATCAATTGCCGCAGTTTCTAAAGGCGTTGATTTGCTTGTTCATGAGGCATTGCAACCCAAACTCGTGAAGTTACTTGAACAGGCCTTTCTCTCCAAGAACATTCCCAACACCGCCCAAATCATGCAAGACATCGTCAATTACCACACGACACCTGAAGAAGCAGCTGAACAAGCACAGCTCGCAGGCGCGGGTATGCTGATCCTCAATCACATCGTGCCTCCTTTGCCGACGCGCTTTGCCTATCCTGCGTTCTTGGGTGATGCGGCCAAGCACTATTCGAAAGATATTGTGGTGGGTGAGGACGGCATGTTGTTTTCCTTGCCAGCGGGCAGCAAAGAGATCAAGCGCACTCATGTCAAGCAATGGTAGGGAACCCCAATGACAACGCACTTGATAGCACTCCCGAGAATTGATCCAGCAAGCGTATTGCGGACGCCAGAAGAACAATTCTCTGGACTGAGCGACTTTCCTTACGTGCCAAAGTATTGCGAAGTGGGTGGCTTGCGCGTGGCCTATATTGACGAAGGGCCAAAAGATGCACCCATTGTGCTCTTAATGCATGGCGAGCCGACCTGGTCTTACCTTTATCGGAAAATGATCCCAGGTTTGCTCAGTGCAGGCCATAGGGTGATCGCGCCTGATCTGGTTGGGTTCGGTCGATCGGATAAGCCGACCAATAAGGCCGACTATTCGTATCATCACCATGTACTGTGGATGACGGCTTGGATGGAGTCCATCGACCTTCAGCGGGCGACGCTGTTCTGCCAAGACTGGGGATCGTTGATCGGTCTTCGATTGGTCGGCCATAGTCCAGAGCGGTTTGATCGCGTGTGTTTGGCCAACGGTGGATTGCCAACGGGTGCTCATGGGCCCGTCCCCAAGGCATTCAAGATTTGGCGGGCGTTCGCGCGTTTTAGCCCATGGTTTCCTATCGGGCGGATTGTGTCAGCTGGGTGTGTTGTACCGCTATCTTTGGTTGACCGCGCTGCCTATGATGCACCGTTTCCAACGCGCCAGCATAGGGTTGCGGCGCGCTTGTTTCCGACCTTCGTTCCGACAGAACCCAACGATCCGGAAAGGGCGCGCAACGAGGCAGCTTGGGAGATCTTGAAGAAGTGGAACAAGCCATTTCTGACCTTGTTTAGCAGCCGTGACCCAGTCACCCGCGGCGGTGACAAGATTTTCCTAAAATCGGTGCCAGGAACCGCCAATCAGCCGCATTCGGTGACCCGGGGCGCTGGCCATTTTCTGCAGGAAGATAAAGGCGCTGAGCTGGCGCAAACGCTTAACCATTGGATCGCGAACTCATGAATGCTTTTCTCAAAATTGGTTGCCTGATCATTTACGCCTTGGCCCTTGCGGCGTTCGCGTTGCCGTTGCCCGCAGAGGCGGGGCCAATGCTTCAAAAAGTTGCTTTGGCCTTGCTGGTTATCCATAGCATCGAATTGATGTTTGTGTTCAAGTATGTCAAGGCTTATGAAGGCCCCTTGCTCAAGAGCATTGCCTTTACGCTCCTCTTTGGGTTGCTGCACTGGTTGCCCATTGCAAAACGCATCAAAGGCGCGCCCGAGGGCGATAAATCATGATGCGGAGCCGGATCCGCAAGTGGGCAATTGGCATAGCGCTGTATTTCGGGGCTGTCCTATTGGGTTTGGTGTCGGCCTGGTGGGTGCTTAAACGCGCGCCGTGGATGACGACAACGGTATCCGTCGGTGCTTGGAAAACCAATCTTCTGGCGGGCAGCCCAAACGCGGATATGTATACGCGCGCCACCATCGCTCTGAACGCTTTGCTGGCTCTGGGCCGCGATGAAACCATGTATTTCGTCGCCAACGAAGACGATTCAGGACGCCAGCTGAAATCTCACTGCACGTATCGCATTGAAGGCACGCCGCCACAAGCCCGATGGTGGAGTGTCACGGCCTATGCGAAAGATCTTTTCTTGTTTGACGCACCGAACCAACAGTACAGTTTGAATGGAACCACAGCGGTTTTGACCGCGCAAGGCAAATTTGTACTAACAACAGGCCCTCAAGCCTCGTCAGACGGATTCTGGTTGCCGACGCCCGGGAATACCAATGTCATGCTGACTCTGCGTTTGTATAACCCATCACCAGACTTACAAGCTTCGCCCGGTTCATTGCAGCCACCTAGCGTCCGCGCCGTCGGAGCGTGCACATGACGCGGCTCAATGACCATCAACGCCTCTGGGTATATCGCGTCACCGCGCTGGTGATTACTTGCGTTGCAGTGCATTTGTTGACGGTTTGGGCTGCTCCTCGGTTGATCATGCAGATTTTGATGAACGGGCCTGCGTCCAAAAGCCTTGACATGAATAACAAGGCGGCCTTCCCTCCACCGGTCACCGCGCAATCGCGAAGCGTCGTGATGCCTAGTCCGGATATGCTTTACTCGGTGTGCGTGTTCGACGTGAGTCAGGGCCCGGTACGCGTCAAAGCCAATCCGCAGCTAAGTGGGTATTGGTCGATCGCCCTGTACGCAAGCAATAGCGACAACTTCTTCGTGATCAACGATCGAAATGCAAAAGGGCAGACTGTGGATCTTTGGCTTGTCTCCAAAGATGC
>JANPAK010000297.1:0-7564 GCA_031429925.1 Variovorax sp. | reverse complement strand
CCCAAGCAGGCCACTTGGCCGCCAGCCGATTTCATCGTTGGCAACCCACCGTTCGTTGGCGCGAGCACGCTGCGCGGCGCTTTGGGCGATGGCTACGTGCTCGCGCTGCGCAAAGTCTGGCCTGAAGTGCCCGAAAGCGCAGATTTTGTGATGCATTGGTGGAGCCGCGCCGCCGCCCTCGCTGCCCAAGGCCAAGCCAAGCGTTTTGGCCTCATCACCACCAACAGCCTGCGCCAAACGTTCAACCGCCGCGTCGTGCAAGCCGCGATGGACGATGGCCTATGCCTCACTTTGGCCATCCCAGACCACCCGTGGGTAGACAACGCCAACGGTGCAGCCGTGCGTATCGCCATGACAGTCGGGCAGCGCAGCGACCCCGCATCTGCCTCCGAAGGCCGTTTGCTCAGCGTGACGCGCGAAGAAACCGGCGAGTATGGCGAAGTCAATGTCGCGCTCAGCGAGCGAATGGGTCTAATTCATGCAGATTTGAGCGTGGGCGCGAATGTGGCGACAGTGCAAAACCTGCAAGCCAATCTTGATTTGAGCAACAGAGGCGTTCAGCTTTTTGGCTCAGGCTTCATCGTCACGGCAGATGAAGCTGCCCAGCTCGGCCTAGGCAAAATCTCTGGCCTTGAGCGTCTCATTCGCGATTACCGCCACGGCCGCGATCTCACGGATGCGCCACGCGGCGTCAAGGTCATTGATGCATTTGGCCTAAGCGCTGAGCAATTGCGCGCTGAATTTCCTGCGGTGTACCAATGGCTAGTGGAGCGGGTGAAGCCTGAACGCGATGCAAATAACCGAGCTTCTCGGCGCGACAAATGGTGGCTTTTCGGCGAAACAAATCCGAAGCTGCGCAAGCAACTCGCTGGCCTGCCCCGCTACATCGCCACCGTCGAAACCGCGAAACACCGCACCTTCCAGTTCCTAGATGCCAGCATCCTGCCTGACAACAAACTGATCGCCATCGCCACGGCAGATGCTTTTCACCTAGGTGTACTCTCCAGCAGCTTGCACGGAAGTTGGGCGCTCGCAGCGGGCTGTTGGCTTGGCGTTGGAAACGACCCGGTTTACGTCAAATCCCGCTGCTTCGAAACTTTCCCATTCCCAGACGACGACACCGGCCTCACGCCCGCCTTGCGCGAGAAAATCGCCAGCCTTGCCGAGCAGATCGACGCGCACCGCAAACGCCAGCAAGCCGCGCACGCGGGGCTCACGCTCACGGGGATGTACAACGTGCTCGCCGCTCTAAAAGAAGGCCGCACGCTAAACGCCAAAGAGCAAACCATCCACAGCCAAGGCTTGGTGGCCGTGCTGAAAAGCCTGCATGACGAGCTGGATGCCGCCGTGCTCTGCGCTTACGGCTTGGCTGAAGCTTGCTCCACCGATGCGCTGCTTGAATCGCTCGTGCAGCTCAACGCTCGCCGCGCCGCAGAGGAAGCCGCTGGCCGAATCCGCTGGCTGCGCCCCGCCTTCCAAGACCCAGCGCTGGCCGCGCAAGCCGCTTCAGCGCTCGCCAGAGCGTCAGCCGCAGCCGCGCAAGGCCTTGATTCGCTATCAAAAGGCGAGCAATCTGCGCAGGTAATACAACGGGTACAGGCCGATTTGGCCTTAGAAAATGCCTCTACAGCACTACCCCAGCCGATTCAGGCCAGCCAGACCGGTGGCGCTGCCAGCACCCAGCCTTGGCCCGCCGAGCTGCCCGCGCAGGTCAAAGCGGTGGCCCAAGTGCTCGCCAGCGCCGCTGCCGCATCCGCCCTCAGCCTGCAAGACATAGAAGCTCATTTCAAAGGCCGAGGCCCCTGGAAAAACAGCCTGCCCCGTATCTTGGAGACCTTAGCTGCCTTGGGTAAAGCGCAAGCCGATGGCCAGCGCTGGAGAGCATAAAACGCTGCGCCTGCTCGGCTGCACCGCCACTGCGCAACGCAATGGACCATTTTTGCTATTTATTCAATAGCACCTTGCGCAAGATGAATATGGGCTAGAGGCCGATTTCATGTGTAAATCAACCTCTAGGTTAGCTTGCGGTCTGGTAGCTTAGAAAAACTGGGAAACCTATCAATTCGGTTGATGCACCCCTCAAAAAAATTCATTTGCTCCTGCGATTGACATCGGCGACCATTTCTCGACTGCCTGCTTCGAGCTGGCAATTGCGTGAATCTCCACGGATACACCCTACCTGTTTTAAGGATTTTGATGTCACTCGCTGCCGCCGATCATGATTTGCTTGACCAGCGAGTTAACGACCTTCGCACGTTGAATGGGCTCGCTCATCCGGCCAATTCGCAGCCTGCAGCCAACGCCGGGACAGCTCTGTCGCTTCGCTTCCAAGAGTTCCGAAGCGATTTCCCAGCCTTCGAGACATGCGCTTACATGAATTTGGCAGGCCGTGGAATTCTCTCTCGCACGACGCGAAGAGCTTTGGATGCGGGCTTAGACGAGCAGATGATGGGGCGTGTGAATAAGGCTCAGTGGAAGGACAGCGCAGCCCAAGCGCGGAAACTCTTCGCGGCGCTCATGGGCGCGCAACCGCACGAGATTGCCTGCACAAAAAATGTCTCTGATGGATTAAACGCTCTCTCGACCGCGCTGCCTTGGTCGCCGGGCGACAATGTGGTGTATTGCCCGCAATTCGATCACCCCAACGCGACCTACGCTTGGCTCAATCTCAGCAGAATGGGTGTGGAATGCCGTACCGTGCCTTTGCTGTCAGACGGCAGGATCGATGTGGCGGCGGTGCTAGCCGCTACCAACGCACGCACCAGACTCGTCACGCTAGCATCCGTTAATTTTTTATCAGGGTTGCGCGCTGAACTGGCAGAGATTGGGCATCACTGCCGACGCGAAAATATTTTCTTTCTGGTCGATGGCGCGCAATCGACGGGGGTTTTGGAAGTCGACGTTGTCCAGTCTTGTATCGACGGCTGGTGTGCCTCGGCCAACAAGGGCTTGCTGGGCACTTACGGAGTGGGCTTCGCGTACTGCCGCGAGGAATGGGCTCGCCAACTTCAACCGGTGTACCTCAGTCGATTCGGCGTTGACGCAGAGCATTTGCCTGAGTCAGAAATGAGTGCGTCCCCGCATACGCTTTTTGCAGGAGCGCGCCGCTTTGAGGTTGGTAATGCCAATTGGACAGGAATCACCGCCGTAGCCGCATCTATGCAACAACTTGCGCAGTTCGCCCCTTACCTCGTGGAACAGCGCGCCATGGGGCTCGCATCGAGGCTTGCTCATGGCCTGAGAGAGGCTGGATTTGAAGTGCCAAGACTCGACCGACGCGAACTGCAGTCTCATATCGTCTCAGTGTTTGGCGATGCGCGTGACAACACCCGCTTGGAGCGCTTGGACGAAATGCTCGGCACTGCCGGGGTCGCATTTTCCAAACGCCTGGGCGCGATTCGCTTTGGCCTGCATGCCTACAACTCAGAATCCGACGTGGATCTTGTGGTGGACATTGCGTCACGGTTGCGCTGAAAAAATACTTCCCACGAATGCAAACACAACGCAAATGCTGAAAGTTGAACCCGACATGAAAAGTAAATTCAAATGATTCCACTCACCACCAAAAAATCAAATGTGTGCGCCGCGCGGCGCGACGCATTGCAGCTTACGGAGACGATCTGATGGGATCGGTTGAGCAGCGCTTGTTGGCATTAGATATTGTGCTGCCGGTCGCACCAAAGGCAGCAGGCAACTATGCCCCCTACGTTGTTTCACGGGGTCAGGTCTACATTTCTGGTCAAACGTGTCAGGTTGATGGGCTCATTACCCACAAGGGGCAAGTAGGCCGCGATTTGACCATCGAGCAAGGAAAGGCGGGCGCGCGTGTTTGCGCCATCAACCTGCTCTCTCAGTTGAAGGCGGCCTGCGGTGGCGACCTAGATCGAGTTTCTCGCTGCATTCGAATCGGCGGGTTTGTATCGTGCATCGAATCGTTCACCCAACAGCCTGAAGTGCTCAACGGTGCTTCTGACATCATTTTGGCGGCATTGGGCGAAGCGGGTCGGCATGCCCGCACTGCGGTTGGCGTGTTGGCATTGCCTTCGAATTCAGCGGTGGAAGTCGATGCTGTGTTTGAGCTCTTTTAGGATTTTCGATCCATCGTTCCGATCACCTTTTTTTACTGGAGTATTTATGAAAACTGTATCGAAACTACTTTGCTTGTTGTCCATTGCGTTTTGTCAAATCGCCTCGCCTGCTTACGCGAGCGACGATTTTCCAAACCGTCCCATCACGATGGTGGTCGGCTTCCCTCCCGGGGGCAGTGCGGACGCTATTGGTCGGCAAATCGCTGAACGCATGGCGCGAAGCATCGGGCAGTCGGTGGTGGTGTCCAATCAAGCGGGCTTTGCTGGCAACATCGCAGCGGCTGCAGTCAAGAAAGCGAGTGCCGATGGCTACACCATTTTGTTTGCGCCCTGGACCAGTCACGCGCTTAACTCGGCGCTGTATGGCGTGACACGCGTTGGCTACGCTCTCGATAAAGACTTCACCGCGGTGTCGGTGGTCGCAGAGCAACCCATGGTTCTGATAGCGAGTGGTGCGCTTGCAGCGAAATCTACCGCTGAGCTTGTGACGCTAGGAAAGAAAACGCCAGGTGCGCTGACCTTTGCCTCCAGCGGCGCGGGAACGATGGAACACGTTGCTGGTGAATTGTTTGCACGCAGAGCTGGCATCAGCATGACGCACGTTCCCTTCAGAGGCACGGGGCCTGCGATGATCGAGCTGATGGCTGGGCGAATCGATGTTTATATGGTCAGCGCTGCTGCCGTGGTCTCCAACCTGGCTAACCCAAAAGTCCGTGTGTTGATGGTGGCCTCTAACGAGCGCAATCCAGCGCTCCCAGATGTGCCGACCTCCAAGGAAGCGGGAATCGCCAATCTTCAAGTCAATCAAGGCTATGGCATCTTGGTTCCCACGGGCACCCCCGCAAGCGTAGTCAAAAAGCTCAACGACAGCTTGGTCAGCGTGATGCAAGCGCCGGATATGAAGGTGAAATTGAAAGAGATGGGCGCCATTGCCATGTCGTCAAGCTCTAAGGACTTTTCAACCCGCATCTCGTCCGAAATGTCATCTTGGGATGCCATCATCAAGCGCGAACAAATCAAAGCTGCGGAATGATAAGGGCAGCGGCAGACCACCCACTGACGCGTTTTGAACTAGAGCTAAACTATCATTTGATCTAAAGGTGTCAACAGCCCAAAATACTGGCGCTTCAGGAGTCAAATAAGTCAAATGAATTTTCGGCAGATTGAGGCGTTTCGCCATGTCATGCAGTTTGGCAGTATTACACGCGCCGCCGATGCCATGTCGCTATCGCAACCTGCCGTGAGCCACCTGATTTCAAATCTTGAAGACTGGCTCGGCTTCACCTTGTTTGTGCGTCGTGCAGGGCAGCCGCTGAAACCAACCAACGAAGCGCAAGCTCTTTTCGCAGAGGTCACGCGGTCGTTTGTAGGCATGCAGGAGCTGACCCACGCTGCCAGAGAGATCCGAACGCAGCGGGGTGGGAACATCCGTGTGGTGGCACCTGCATTTGTCGCCAACAGTATTTTGAGTGAAGCGACGTCCGCTTATCTCACCAAGCGGACGGATGCAAGTGCGATGATTGAGGTCAGAAATCATCTCGATATTGTTGAGATGGTTGCAGCAAAGGTGATTGATTTGGCAGTCGTGGTTTTGCCGGTTGTAAATTCGCAAGTTTCAGTCGACGAGCTTGGGCAATTCGAGTTAGTGTGTGCCATGCCGAAAGATCACCTGCTTGCAAACTCTGAACGCATTAACGTGCAGAGTTTGCAGTATCAAGACTTGATTACCAATACGGACGGATCGCAGATCGGCCTCGCAGCCGAACGACTCCTGCAATCAAGCGGTGTCAGCGTTTCTCGGCGCGTGACGGTTCGCAATCAAGAGATCGCCTGCAACTTGGTTGCAAATGGAGTCGGCATCGCCATCACAGCGAGACCCCTCCCAAAGCACGTTGCACACTACCCAAACGTCATCTTCCGACCGTTCGAGCCGCCGGCTTCCATCACACTTGGCATATTGGTGCCAACAACCGGTAAGCCCTCGCCATTTGTGACCGAATTTATCGAGTTTGTGCGCGAATCTGCGCAGAGATTTATGGTTCAGGCCAACTGATTCTCTTCAGTCAGCGCCAGCTGTTTAGCCATGATCATCACTTGGGCTCAACATCCGTCACATCGTTTACCACACGGCGACTCGGCTTGGCTGAATCCGCATCGCTGCTATTGTGTTGCCGATGCACCTGCTCAAACCCCGCCCGCAGATTCATGCGCATCACAAAGAGCAAACTGAGCGCAAAGATCAAACCCGCAACGACCAATAGCAATGCATGCCTTGACTAAGCTTTGAGTAAAAACTCCAAAGCGCTGCCCGCCAGCTCGATCACATCATGGTCGGCCAGCAACACCGGCTCATCGCTGATGGCCATGCCGTTGAGCTTGGGGGTTTGCGTGGCTTCCATGCAGGAGATGTAATAGCCTTGCCTGCGGTGTGCAATCGCCACCAGTGCAGCGCCGGGTTTGCCGAAGGTGGAGACCGCTTTTGAGACAGGAAGCTCCAGCCCGGCAGATGAGCCGGAGAGAACTTTCAAGCTCGCGTGCATGTTGCCAGTTGAGGCATGCGCGTGCGGGTCGTAGAGTGGCATGGAGACGGTTTTGCATTCGTCTGTGAGCTCGTTCGCACTGAAAAATTGGACTTTGAATTTCCCGATAGAGACGATATCCCCGTCGCGCAGCAGATGCATGCGCACCATGGCGCCATTGATGTAGGTGCCATTGGTGCTGCCCAAATCGATCACCACCACATCGCTTAAGCCAGAGAACTCAAAAGCGCAATGCTCGCCGCTGACTGCGAGATCGGTGAGGACGATGTGGTTCTCAGGCTTGCGGCCGAGCGTTGTGCGCTGACGGGTGAGGTAAGTGCGGTGGATTTCCACACCGTCCACGGTCGTGATGAGTTGCGGCATAGCAGTTCCTGCAGACGAGATGGCACATCTTATGCCGCCAACGGCTCCGATGCAAGGCACTGCGATCGGTCAATATGACAGAGCGCTTTCGCTGACCAGGTACGCCTAGCGGGTACGTTTATCGCTTCGGCTCAACGTCCGTCACATCGTCCAGCGCGCGGCGCGGCGGCTTGGCCTCAGCCCTATCACCCCGCTGCGCTTGTTTAAACACCTGATCAAAGCCCGCGCGCGGATTCATTCGCATGACAAAGGGCGTCACAGGCTGCCCTGTCACCTTGCGCCAAAGCGCACGCACTGACCAAACGAGCAGCATCGCAAGCATTGTCACCATCAAGCTGGCTGCAAAGATCAGGCCTGCAATCACAAGTAAGAGGCGAAGTAAAAATTTCAGCAAAATAGTCTGGGCTCCAATATGAACGACCGCAGGGGTGATTCAATCACATTTGACTCGCAGGTGTAGCCGCGCCAAACTGAAACACGCCTGGCGCATGGATCGGATCAACGCTTACGGCGACCACGCTCTTGGGCGGGAATTTGCCTTGTAAAATTAAGGTCGACAGGGGATTCTCTATG
>JANPAK010000296.1:0-3145 GCA_031429925.1 Variovorax sp. | reverse complement strand
CACCCCAAAAAGCTTGCCCGCCAAATTTCGGGATCAGGTGATTGCGGAGGCACAGTCTCTGTGAGCAAGACGGACGCACTGCGAGTAGGTGACTATTTAGCCCACATTGTGGAAGCGATAGACCGCATTGACCGCTATGTGGATGACATGACTGAGCTGGCTTTCCTATCCGATGAAAAAACCCAAGATGCGGTCGTGCGCAACTTCGAGATACTGGGTGAGGCAGCCAACAATATAGAGAAGCATCACCCCGCATACGCCCGAGAGCATGCCGAAGTGCCGTGGGCATTGATGTACACCATGCGCAACCGTGTCGCTCACGGCTACTTCAAAGTCGACTACGAATTGGTTTGGAAGACCATTTATGTTGACTTGCCCGAGCTACGGGCACAGGTGGCCGCACTCATTTGACCCCACGAGGTCAAAAATAATGGCATCCAACTTTTCTTTCCTGCAAGCCGAGTGGCCCGATTTGCATGCGGAGGCTGCTCGCGCCGAACTTGCTGCGCTGGCCGACCCGCGCACCGCCTGCTTCTATGCGCGGCGCACGCTGGAGCTGGCGGTGGTGTGGTTGTTTCAGGCAGAAGGCGGGCGCGGCGGTAAGCTGCAAATGCCTTACAAGCCCGATCTATCGGCCTTTTTGTTTGAGCCGAGCTTCAAGGCGCTGGTGGGCTCGGGCTTGCATGCCAAGATGGATGTGATCCGCAGACAAGGTAACCATGCGGTGCACAGTACGCGGCCTATCTCGCAGCAAGATGCCATTGCCGCGCTGCGCGAGCTGTTTCAGGTGGCGTTTTGGTTGGCGCGGCATTATGGGCGCAACGTGGCCGCTCGCCCTACTCCGAGTTTGCAGTTTCGCGCCGATCTGTTGCCGCGCCCGGCAGATGAGAGCGCTGTGCAGGCCGTTGCACAGGCTAGCAGCCAAGCCACGCAAGCGGCTTTGCAAAAGCTTTCCGCTTTGGCCGACGAGTTGGCTGCGCGGGATGCAGCCCTGGCCGCAGCTCAGCAAAAATCCAACGCACTCGATGCCGAGCTGGCGCAGCTTCGCGCAGAGGTGGCCGCTACCAAGGCGGCAAACACGGCCACGCCAGATGCGCATGATTACAACGAAGCCCAAACGCGCGATCTCTATATTGATCTGTTGCTCAAAGAAGCAGGCTGGGCGCTGGATCAGGCGCGGGATAGAGAATATGAAGTGCAAGGTATGCCCAATACGCAAGGCGTGGGCTTTGCCGATTACGTGCTCTGGGGCGATGATGGCAAGCCGCTGGCCGTTGTGGAGGCTAAGCGCACAAAGCGCGATGCGCATGCGGGCCAGCAGCAAGCCAAGCTGTATGCCGATGGGCTGCAAGCGCAGTTTGGCCAGCGCCCGCTGATTTACTTTACCAATGGCTTTGAGCATTGGCTTTGGGACGATCTGCTTTACCCGCCGCGCCCGGTGCAGGGGTTTCATAAAAAAGATGAATTGCAGCTTTTGGTTCAGCGGCGCAGCTCGGCTAAGCCCTTGGCCAGCTTGGGGATCAAGCCAGAGATTGTGGAGCGGCATTATCAGCAGCGAGCGATTCGCCGCATTGGCGAGACCTTTGAGAAGGATAGGCAGCGCAAAGCATTGGTGGTGATGGCCACGGGCGCTGGCAAGACGCGCACCGTGATTGCGCTGGTTGATTTGCTGCAGCGGGCCAATTGGGCGAAACGGGTGCTTTTCTTGGCGGATCGCGTGGCGCTGGTGAATCAAGCGGCGAATGCCTTCAAGGCGCATTTACCTGATGCGGCAGCGGTGAACTTAGTGACCGAGAAAGAAACCGAAGGCCGCATATACGTATGCACCTATCCGACGATGATGGGGCTGATTGATGACAAAGATCAGGAAACCAACGATGGCCAGCGCCGCTTTGGCGTGGGCCATTTTGATTTGATCATTGTGGACGAGGCGCACCGCTCGATCTATCAAAAATACCGGGCCATCTTTTCTTACTTTGATGCGCTCTTAGTGGGCTTGACGGCGACGCCAAAAGACGAGATTGACCGAAACACCTATGGCCTGTTTGACTTGGAAAATGGCGTGCCAACAGACGCCTATGGCCTAGAAGATGCCATCGCCGAAGGCTATTTGGTGCCGCCGCGAGCGATTTCTGTGCCTCTGAAGTTTCAGCGCGAAGGCATCAAATATGCTCAGCTGAGCGAAGACGAGCGCGAGCAATGGGATGCGCTAGATTGGGACGAAGAGGGCCGTGCCCCGGATGAAGTGGGCGCGGAAGCGGTGAATAAATGGCTTTTTAACACCGACACGGTGGACAAAGTGCTGGAGCTGCTGATGACGCGAGGCCTGAAAGTAGCGGGCGGCGATCGGTTGGGCAAAACCATTGTCTTTGCCAAAAACAATGCCCATGCGAACTTTATTTCTGAGCGGTTCAATGCGAATTACCCGCATTTCGCCGGCCAGTTTGCTCGCGTGATCACCTATCAAACCGAGTACGCGCAGAGCTTGATTGATGCTTTCTCAGGCAAAGACAAAGCGCCGCACATTGCGATTTCGGTGGACATGCTGGATACCGGCATTGATGTGCCGGAAGTGCTGAATCTGGTGTTTTTCAAGATCGTGCGCTCCAAAGCGAAGTTCTGGCAAATGATCGGGCGCGGCACCCGCCCCCAGGAAGCCTGCAAGTTCCTCCACCGTCTCCCCGGCGGCCGGAAGGAAGGGTTCCTCATCATCGACTTCTGGCAAAATGACTTCGGTCGCGTCCCAGGCCCACTGACTGTGGCGGACCTACCGATCCTCGTGCGGCTTTTCCATACCCGCCTGCGCCTCCTGGAAACCGAACTTTCCGATCCCGCCACCCCCGCCGCCCAGTCCGCCATCGCCGCCCTGCGCGGCATGATCGCCCGCATTCCGCTCGACTGCTTCCCTGTGCAGCAAGCCTACCCTGCCGTATCGGAGGCTTGGCAGGATTCCTTCTGGCGCGAGCTCGCGCGGGCGGACCTGCCGCTGCTCCGCCTCCACGTCGCCCCGCTCCTGCGATTCACTGCGGAGGTGGATGTCGCCAGCGAGACCTTCACTCACAAAGTCGAGCGCCTGAAACTGGGCATCCGCGCCGCCAACATCCGCCCGGCCCTCATTGAATCCATAGCGGATGACGTGCGTCGG
>JANPAK010000295.1:0-8147 GCA_031429925.1 Variovorax sp. | reverse complement strand
CCTACATCCACGACCGCAAGCAATTCGGTCAAAGCATCGGCGAATTCCAGCTGATCCAAGGCAAAGTGGCTGATATGTACACCATCCTGCAAGCGGGCCGGGCGTTTTGCTACCAGATCGGTAAAAACCTCGACATGCTCGGCACCGAGCATGTGCGCCAGGTGCGCAAAGACTGCGCCAGCGTCATCCTCTGGTGCGCCGAAAACGCGACCAAAATGGCTGGCGACGGTATTCAAATCTTCGGTGGCAACGGCTACATCAATGAATACCCGCTTGGGCGCTTGTGGCGCGATGCCAAGCTCTACGAGATCGGCGCCGGTACGAGCGAGATCCGCCGTATGCTCATCGGGCGAGAGTTGTTTGCTGAGACGGCTTGACGGTTGACCCCTGCAAGCCAACGCTGATCAATTGACCACACAAACTTTCAATGCCACTTCGCCATCTCCTTAACCACAACAAACAATGGGCAGCCGCGATAGAGCGGGACAAGCCGGGGTTTTTCACTGGCTTGTCCAAGCAGCAAAATCCGCGCTACATGTGGGTGGGCTGCTCGGATTCTCGGGTGCCGGCAAACCAAATCACCGGGCTGGAGCCCGGCGAGGTGTTTGTGCATCGCAATGTGGCCAATGTGGTGGTGCATTCGGATTTGAATGCGCTGTCCGCCGTGCAGTACGCCGTGGATATGCTCAAGGTAGAGCATGTGATTGTGTGCGGCCATTACGGCTGCGGCGGCGTCCAGGCGGCTTTGGGCAATGTGCGCATCGGCTTGGCAGACAATTGGCTGCGGCATATCCAAGACGTGCGCGATATGCATGCGAATCGTCTGCTTGCTTTGCCAAAGGAGCACCAGCTTAATGTGTTATGCGAAATCAATGTGATCCATCAGGTGCTCAATGTGGCGCAAAGCACAGTCCTTCAAGATGCGTGGGCGCGCGGCCAAGCTGTGACGGTGCATGGTTGGATCTACGGTGTGCACGATGGCGTTTTGCACGATCTATTGATGAGCCTGAGCGCGGCTGAAGAGGTGTTGCCGGCGTACAAAGTGGCTGTGGACACTGTTTTTGAAGCCAAAGAGGCGATTAGCCCTCAGTAATCGTGCGCAAAATGCTATCAAAAGCGTAGCGATCAAATTTTTACTGGATGGCGGTAGGATAGTGGGATGTTTCCCCAGCGATTGGACTCCACCCTAGCGTTTGACGTCGCGCGAGCGATGATTGATGGCTTCAACCGCCACTACCGCCTCTTCCGCGCTGAGTCACAGCGCGCCCAGCACCGATTCGAAACCCAAGATTGGCTTGGTCAGCAGCGTGCACAGCGCGAGCGGATTGAGTTTTATGATCTGCGGGTGAAAGAGGCCGTGTCGCGGCTCGAAAAAGAATTCAAAGCTGGTGATCAACCGATGGAGATTTGGCAGCAGGTGAAGCTCCATTTCATCGGCTTGCTGATCAACCATCATCAACCCGAGCTTGCGGAAACGTTTTTCAATTCGGTGACGACCAAGATTCTGCATCGTACTTATTTTCAGAACGACTTTATCTTTGTGCGCCCGGCGGTGAGTACGGAGTACATTGAGAACGATGAGCCAGCCGCTCAACAGACTTACATCGCGTACTACCCGTCGCAGCAAACGCTCAGAGAGAACATTGTTCGCGCCATCGAGAATTTCCGTTTGCTCACGCCCTTTGAGGATCTGCAACGCGACACCGGCTTCGTGCTGAACGCCTTTGAAGCCAAACTCAAAGAAGTTCGGATTCGCGCAAATTTTCAGATTCAAGTTTTGAGCAATTTGTTCTTCCGAAACAAAGGCGCGTACATCATTGGCAAGATCATCAACGGTTTCAATGAAGTACCCTTTGCGCTGCCTATCCTGCATACGAAGGATGGCGGCAAACTGACGATTGACGCAGCCTTATTCGGAGAGGATGATTTACTCATGCTCTTTAGTTTTGCGCGGGCTTACTTCTTGGTGGACATGGAGATTCCCAGTGCATACGTGCAGTTTTTGCGAAGTCTCATGCCGCGAAAGCCGCGCGCTGAAATTTACACCGCACTCGGTTTGGCAAAGCAGGGCAAGACGCTGTTCTATCGCGATTTCTTGTACCACCAGCGCCACAGCTCTGACAAGTTTCGGATTGCTCCAGGGATCAAGGGCATGGTGATGCTGGTGTTTGATTTACCCAGTTTTCCCTATGTGTTTAAGCTAATTAAGGATTTTTACCCGCCGCAAAAGGATACCTCACGTGAACAAATCAAGGGAAAGTATTTGTTGGTCAAGCAGCACGATCGGGTGGGACGGATGGCCGATACGCTTGAATACAGTGAGGTGGCTTTTCCGCGCGCTCGCTTCGAAGAGGAGTTGATCGAGGAGATCAAAAAGTTTGCGCCCAGTCAACTGGAAATCTCCGATAGAGATGGCGATGGACAAGAGGAAGTGATCATCAAACACCTGTATATTGAGCGTCGCATGATTCCGCTGAATATCTATTTGCAAGAAGCCTTTGATATGAATGATGATCCGCGTACGCAATCGCAGATTGAGAAAGTGGTGATTGAATATGGTAACGCCATCAAAGATTTGGTGCGAGCCAATATCTTCCCCGGAGACATGCTCTGGAAGAACTTTGGCGTGACACGCCACGGCAAAGTGGTGTTCTATGACTATGACGAGATCGAGTACATCACGGACTGCAATTTCCGCAACGTGCCCGCACCTCGCAATGAGGAGGACGAGATGAGCGGTGAGATTTGGTATCCGGTTGCGAAGAACGATGTCTTCCCCGAAACCTTTGGCCCGTTTTTGCTGGGCAATGATGCCGTCCGTCGCGTGTTCATGCGGCATCACGCGGATCTGCTCGATGCTGCCTTCTGGCAAAGCTACAAAGACCGCATTAAGGCTGGCCATGTGCACGATGTGTTTCCGTATGAATTGGAGAAACGGTTTTGCCATGCGTGATTTCTGGGAACTAGCGAGCTATATCGTCACAGTGCTGGGTTTGCCGCTGGCCATTGGCATCTTCTTCTGGCAAGAGCGCAAGGAGCGCGCCAACGAAGAAGAGGAGGGCTATCAGTTGCTGTCCGACGCGTACAACGATTTCTTGAAGGTTGTGCTCGCTCACCCTGACCTGCATTTACGCACCAATGAGCCACTGGCAAACGCCACGCCGGAGCAAACGGAGCGAATGTTGGTGATATTCGATATGCTGATCTCTTTGTTTGAGCGCGCTTATCTGGTAGCGCACAACAATGACATGAGTCCCCAGGAGCGGCGTCGTTGGAACAGCTGGGACGATTACATGCGGGAATGGTGCCACCGCGATGACTTTTTCAATGCGCTGCCCTTGCTGCTGCGTGGCGAAGACCCGGATTTTCAGCAATACATGCGCCGTGTGGCTGAGCTGGAGCGTGGCAGCTTCATTCGAACGGAGTGAGTTGGGCGAGCGATTTTCGGATGAAATCGGCGATTTGGCCTTTTTAATCCTGCGCTAAGTGCTATCTATTTTGTAGCAAATGGCGCAACCTTCCTCACTGGCTGGTGGTTGGCGCTCGCGGCGTGCGATGGCCGTGCTTGGCAAGAATCTCAACGTAAAACTGGGGCCCACCACTTTTAGCTATTGCATCCACCATAGGAATGAGTTCGGCGACATGTGCGATGGCCGATTCAGTCTCTGAGGCGCCAAAGCGGCAGTCGAAATCCCAAAAATCTACGCCCGTGGGTAGGACCCGACCGCGTTCGCGTTTGAGGTATTTGCGAATTTCATGTTTGATGGCGTCGAGTAAGCGATCTGGATGCTTACCTTCTTGTTGGAGCTGAAATGTTCTTTTCATAGTTACCTTTTGCAGCGATGATACGTCCTCGGCACCAAGGACACCCATGACAGCACCGCCTTTCCCTCCAATGACCAGTACGTTTGGTCCACGCAGCACTGCTTTAGAGGTGGTGCAGGGCCTTGACTTAGGCGGAAGAACCGCGATCGTGACAGGTGGCGCATCAGGCCTCGGCCTTGAAACTTCTCGCGCACTTGTGGCCGCTGGAGTTCATATCACCTTAGCCGTGCGAAACAAAGACCAAGGTGAGGCGGCTGCTGCACAGTTGCGGGCAGAATGGCCGAATGCCCAAGTAACCGTTGGCCTGTTGGACTTGTCCGACCTTTCGATGGTTCGCAGTTTTGCTGCGTCTTGGTTAGCTCAAGGCCTGCCGCTGGATATCTTGATCAACAATGCGGCGATCATGGCATGCCCGCTGACGCGCAGCCCCCAAGGTTGGGAGGCGCAGTTTGCCACCAATCATCTCGGCCATTTCGCACTAACCAACGCGCTGTTACCCGCATTGCTGCAAGCGGCAGCGCGAACAGGAGACGCGCGGGTTGTGGCGCTAAGCTCCAGCGGCCACAAGATTTCAGGCGTTGATTTTGAGGATATTCATTTCGAGCGCCGGGAATACAATAAATGGACCGCTTACGGGCAAGCCAAGAGCGCCAACGCACTGATGGCACTGGGCTTGCATCTGCGCTATCGTGATCAAGGCATCACCGCCAATGCGGTGCATCCCGGCGGCATCATGACTGGCCTACAAAAATTCCTTCCTATCGAGGAAATGCGCGCCTTGGGTTGGCTCAAAGCAGACGATACGCCGCTGGACTTGTTCAAGACTCCGGCTCAGGGTGCGTCGACCAGCGTTTGGGCCGCCACCGCACCGGCATTGAAGGGGCGCGGTGGGCTCTATCTCGAAGATTGCCGGCAGGGTGTGCCTGCCGAGCCCGGCAACCGAATATCCGGCTTTGCCCCGCACATCGCTGATGCGCATGCGGCGCAGCGTCTGTGGGACGCATCGATCGCGATGCTTGCATGATGGGTGGTCACGACACTGCAGCTTTAGAGCCAAATGCCAGCCCGTCCGCCACACAGGAAGCCGGAGCTCGCCCGATACCCAGTAAATTTGCGATCGCCGATTTGCCTTTGTTTGACCGGCTCAGCATGCCATCGATCACGCTTGTGAGCACGTTGCAGCATGCGCGTTCGGCACAATTGAGCCTCATGCGAGAAGGTGCCTGGGGATTCGATACTGAATCAAAGCCCACCTTTCGGGTTGGTGAGGTCTCCGATGGCCCGCACATTGTGCAACTGTCCACACTGGATCATGCCTGGGTGTTTCAACTGCATGACCCGAGCTGCAAAGCCGTGGTCGCTGAGTTATTGGCCTCCCCCGGTATTGTCAAGGCGGGCTTCGGGTTGGGTGACGATAAAAAGCGCATCCGCATCAAACTTGGCATTGAGCCGCAAGGTATCTTGGAGCTCAATGCGTTGTTCAGAGAGCGGGGTTATCGCAAGGAAATGGGCGTGAAAGCTGCGGTCGCGGAGCTGTTTGGGCAGCGGTTCATCAAATCCAAAAAGGCAGCCACCAGCAATTGGGCATGGCCCACGTTAACTGAAGCCCAGTTGATCTACGCCGCCAACGATGCCTACGCGGCGATGCGCGTTTATGTTGCGCTGCAGCGCTCAAGCAATGCCATTGCACCTTAAATCTTAGACAATATCGGCTATGACTGAATCAACACCACAAGATACAACGCCCCCGGTCGATCTTCCAGACCATTTGTCAATTGATCCACGTAGCCCACATTACGTTGCTGCCGCACTGGAGCGAGAAATTGGCATTCGCTTCAATGGCAAGGAGCGCTTCGATGTCGAGGAATACTGCATTAGCGAAGGCTGGGTGAAAGTGCCTGCAGGCAAAACGGTAGACCGCAAAGGTCGCCCATTGCTGATCAAAGTCAAAGGTAAAGTGGAAGCGTTTTACCGCTGATGCTCACCGCTCCCAATCGCGTCAAAGCGATAGCCGATAGCGCTCCAACATCTGCTCTTGGCTTTCAAAGGCCGTGCCGGGGCTCACGCGGTCGGCCATTTGGTCGCGCAGCGTTTCGTCCACGCCGGGCACGAGGAAAAGAAGGCCGATGTGTCCTGTGGCGATGATGTTTTCAAGAGAATCGAGCCGGTTGTTGCCCGGTGAATCGGGAATCAACATCGTTTGTGCGTCAAGCACTTTCACGAATCCTGCCGCTCCACTCATGCCATTTGTCGAAACCAAGGCAAAAGGCGATAGGCTGATGAATCGCGTTGCATGGGTATCCAGCTGTGACAGCTCTTTCAGCACGGAGCGCTCACCCGCTCGGTTGTAGAGGCTGCGAAGCTCTTGGGAGGTTTTGATGTCAGACACGGCGTTAATCCTAGCGCAGAACGGCTTTAACTCTTGGCTCCAGCAGCGCGCAACAAATCTGCGATCCCGGTTTGACCGCGCTGGCGAGCATGTGCCAAGGGCGTGACGCCTTGCGCGTCAGCCAGCTCGGGATGTGCACCATGGCGCAGCAGCAGGGCAACAATCTCCGTGTGAGCTCTGCCGCCATCGCCCAAGATAATGGCTTCGAGCAAAGCCGTCCAGCCGAGGCGGTTGATGTGATTGACGTCAACTGCCGTCTTGAGCATTTCGCGCACCACGTCCACATGCCCATAGTGTGCGGCGGGAATGAGTGCCGTGCCGCCATAGCGATTGGTACTGCGCAAGTCAGCGCCCGCAGTCAATGTCATGCGCAATATCTCGAGTCGACCTCGTGCTCCCGCCAGTAGGTAGGGAGAATCCGATATCGCGTCTTGCGCATTGACATTGGCGCCGCGCGCGATCAGCCACTGCGCCAGTGCAATGTGATTGCGATGCGTCGCAATGAGAAGCGCCGTCTGGCCTTGGCTGTTGCGTGCATCGATGGCTTGCCCATTTGATGCGAGACGTTGCATGGCGACCAAGTCGCCGCGCTCAGCGGCTACTAACCAAGCATCGTGCTGGGCAAAAGCGCTTGATGCGCAAACCCAACTCAGTGCAAGCATCGATCGGCGAAGCATCATCATTTTGGAGCACCCGCGTCGGTGAGCGACTCGCCGTAAACCATACGTGATATGCCTGCCCACATCGCTGCCGTCTCGCACATGCGGCAAGGCCGCGAGCTTGACACCAGTACGCAGCCGGCCAGATTGCGCGATCGCAATCTGCGCGCCGCGTCGCGAATCGCTTCCATTTCGGCGTGGGCTGTGGGGTCAGTGTTGGTCACCACGCGGCTCGGGGCACTGCCCACAATCTCGCTACCGCGCACGATAACTGCCCCATAGGGCTGATCGCCTGCGCGCACCGCCTCATCGCGCAGTGCAAATGCCCGTCGCATGGCATTGGAAACAGTCGTTTCGGCTTGCGCGGGAGTGGATAAAACGGCTGCCGATCCTAGCGCGATTGCGCTAAAGCTTTGTCGACGGGACACGGATCGGCTCATAAAACCTGATTGAACCGCTTGAGCCGCATTTCGTCAAGTGCCGCTATAGTGAAGGCGTCCACGCTTCAAATACGACACTGAAAGTCAATATGGTCACCAAAAGACGCTTATCGCCAGATTCCAGAAAACCCAGCCGCGAGGCCTCGGCAACATCCAGCACAGGAAACTATGCATTGATCACCGGTGCTTCATCAGGCATTGGCTTGGCCTTGGCCAAGCAGCTCGCCGCCAAGGGCTTTGATGTGATTCTTGTTGCCCGCAGCGTCGATAAGCTGCAAGTCTTGGCTACGGAGCTGGCAGAAAAGCACGGCATTCAAGCTCGCGTCGCTGCGGCCGATTTAACCCAAGCCACTTCCATTCAAAATCTTGCTGTCATGCTCGGCAAACAAGGCTTGAGCATTCGTGTGTTGGTTAACTGTGCGGGCGTTTTGCACCAGGATGCCTTCGTCAGCATGCAAGCTGCGCAAATTCAGCAAATGATTGATCTCAACATTAGCGCACTCACCGCGATGCTCCATGCGATCGTTCCGATGATGCAGCGTACTGTGGCCGAGCAGGGTGGCAAAGCCCATGTCTTGAATGTGGCCTCGATTGCCGCTTTTCAGCCCATTCCGATGCTCGCTGCCTATGCGGCCAGCAAAGCGTATGTGCTGTCCCTCTCAGAATCACTGGCGGAAGAGCTCCAAGGCAGCGGTGTGAGTGTTACTGCGCTGTGTCCCGGTATCACCGCCACCAATATGTTTGCCCTAGCCAAGAATGCCAACGACAAGCTCAGCCAGTTGCCCAAATTTTTGATTGCCGATGTGAACGATGTCGCACACACGGCCTTAGAAG
>JANPAK010000294.1:0-5434 GCA_031429925.1 Variovorax sp. | reverse complement strand
GCGAAGGCCGCCGGCATGTGGCAGTTCATTCCGAGCACGGGCAAGCATTTCGATCTCAAGCAAAATGCTTTTCGAGATGATCGCCGCGACGTTTTGGCTTCAACCCGCGCGGCCTTGGACTACTTGCAAAAGTTGTACGGTATGTTCGGTGATTGGCATTTGGCTCTGGCTGCCTACAACTGGGGCGAAGGGTCGGTGGGCCGCGCGATTGCCAGAAATCAACGGGCGGGCTTGGGTGGCGCCTACACCGATTTGAATATGCCCAACGAGACGCGCAACTATGTCCCCAAGCTGCAAGCGGTGAAGAACATTGTGGCTAATCCTGCGAGATTTTCTGCACGGCTTCCACCGATTGCCAATCACCCTTACTTTGATAGCGTTGTGATTTCCCGCGATATCGATGTTGCTTTAGCCGCGCGCTTGGCAGAGGTGCGGGTGGATGACTTCAAGTCCCTCAACCCATCCGCAAACAAGCCTGTCATCATGGCCGCAGGCACCCCGCAGATTCTGCTGCCTTGGGACAATGCGCAAGTTTTCACCCGCAACCTCGCCGCTCACCAAGGGCAGCTCGCGAGTTGGACGGTATGGAGCGCTCCGAGCATCTTGAAGCCTGGGGAAGCGGCCAAACGCGTTGGGATGAGTGAAGCCGAGTTTCGCAGCGTGAACAATATTCCAGGCGGGATGTTGATCAAAGCAGGCTCAACGCTATTGATCCCTCGCAGCGCAAAGTTGGATCAAGATGTCTCTGAGAAGGTCGCCGACAACGGCCAAATCAGTCTCGCGCCAGATATTGTATTGCGCAAAACTGCGGTGAGAGCGCGGCAAGGTGACACGATCGCCGGCTTAGCCAAGCGATACAAGCTTTCCGCAGTGCAGGTGGCGCAATGGAACGACACCAGCGCTGGCGCTGCGCTCAAGGCGGGGCAAAATGTTGTCGTCTATTTGCCGGTCAGGCATGTCGCGAAAACTGGCGGCGGCACGCGAGTTGCCGCAAAGAAGAGCACGCGCGGCAAGGCTGTTGCAAAATCATCTGCTCAGCCAGTGCGCGTGGCTAAGCGCTGATGGCAATTCCTCAAGGCTTCATTCAGGAGCTCGTCGCCCGTGCCGATGTGGTCGATGTCGTGGGCCGGCACGTCCAGCTCAAAAAAGGCGGCGCTAATTTCATGGGGTTGTGCCCTTTTCATGGTGAAAAGTCTCCCTCGTTTTCTGTAAGCCCCACGAAGCAGTTTTATCACTGCTTTGGCTGTGGGAAGAACGGCAACGTCATCAGCTTCATGATGGAATTTCAGGGCATGAGTTTTATCGAGGCCGTGAAAGATTTAGCGCAGAGCATGGGCATGCAAGTGCCCGAAGACGATCGCAGGCCTGAGGATCGCGCCCGCGATTCTCAGATGCGCAGCCGCCAGGTCAGCCTAACCGAAGTGCTTGAAAAGGCCGGTGAGGGCTATCGCAAGCAACTCAAAGGCAGTGAGCGCGGTGTTCACTACTTCAAGGGTCGGGGGTTGTCTGGTGAGATTGCGAAGAAATATGGCCTTGGCTATGCACCCGAAGGGTTTCGGTTTCTGGCGGGTGTGTTCCCTGACTATGACGATCCCCTCTTGGTTGAAAGCGGCATGGTGATTGAGCGCGCCGACGATGAGGCCAAACCGGACGCGGAAAAAAGGAAGTACGACCGCTTCCGAGACCGCGTGATGTTTCCTATTCGCAATGTGAAGGGCGAGACGATTGGTTTTGGTGGTCGGGTGCTCGACAAAGGCGAGCCAAAGTATTTGAATTCGCCCGAGACGCCTGTGTTCAGCAAAGGCCGCGAGCTGTATGGCTTGTTTGAAGCGCGGGAGAGCTTGCAAAAATCCGGCTACGTGCTCGTGACCGAAGGTTACATGGATGTGGTGGCGCTGGCGCAGCTCGGATTCCCCAATGCCGTGGCCACGCTAGGCACCGCTTGCACACCAGATCATGTGCAAAAGCTGTTTCGCTTCACAGACAGCGTGGTGTTTAGCTTCGATGGCGACAGCGCAGGCCAAAGAGCTGCGATCAAAGCCCTGAATGTGGCTATCCCGTTTGCCACTGACACACGCAGTGTGAAATTCTTGACGCTTCCCAAGGAGCACGATCCTGACAGCTACATCCGCGAGCACGGCACCGAGGCCTTCCTGCGCTTCGTCGGCAGTGCCAAGCCCCTGTCTGTGGCTTTGATCGATGCGGCGCGAGATAGCTTGGATATGGACACTGCAGAGGGCCGGGCGCACGTCGCGGCGAATGCCAAACCGATGTGGACGGCACTACCCGATGGCGCACTCAAGAAGCAGTTGCTGCGTGAGCTGGCTGGCCTGATTGGCATAGATGAGCGCGAGTTGTCAGACCTTTGGAAACCAACTCCAGCGCCTGCATACAGCAAATCAAGTGCTGGTGATCGCTATCAAAAGGGAAGCACTCCACACAATAAATACTATGGAGATAGTGGTTTTTCTTCTGAAAACTTCAGCAGAAAAAACTTCGCAAGCCAAGCCAGCAGCAGTATTTCAGGCAGTGTGATCGGGCGAAACGCACCGCCAAGCCGGGCAGACCGCTTACTACAAATCACCTTGCTCGATGCCAGAGCCTGGGAGCAACTTAGCAGCAGCGATCACCGCATGCTTTGCGAGCTTCCCTCCCCGCATGGCGCCGCCTTCGCCTGGCTAGATGCCCAAAGCCAAGAGCACGGCCCCCAATCTTGGGCCGCGCTATCGATTGCCCTGCAAGGCAGCCCCCAAGAAGCCCACCTTCGCAAACTTGTGCAGTCCGTTCCCGAAGTGATCGAAAACGATTCGCAAGAACTGACCAGCATCATGAAAGAGCTGCGCAGAAAAGCTGTGCAAGAGCGCAAAACTGAGCTGCTTTCGCGGGCGAGTTCTGATCCAACGGCTTATGAGGAATACAAAGCGTTGCTCGCGCAAGAGGCGGCTGAGAAGTAGCCACGGGTTGGTGGCTTTTCAGTGCGAAGAACTTGTGCGGAGGAGGGTGCGTCGTGTCGACCGCGGGCGCAGCATCTATCTAGCGAGCAAATCGACAATAAAAAAACCGCCCGAAGGCGGTTTCTATTGTTCGGCGAGGGGTCAATTACTTGACGTGCTTGCCGATCAGGCCGGCCATCTCGAACATGGAGACCTGAGCTTTGCCGAAAACTTCTTTGAGTTTGGCATCTGCATTGACCATACGCTTGTTCACTGCGTCTTGCAGCTTGTTCTTCTTGATGTACACCCACAGCTTGGAGACAATCTCGGTACGCGGGATGGGGGTGGAACCGACCACGGCAGCCAGAGCGGGGCTTAGCGTCAGCGCTTTCATGAAGGCAGCGTTTGGCGTGCGCTTCTTTGCTGGGGCTTTCTTGGCTGCTGGCTTTTTAGCTGCAGCTTTCTTGGCTGGAGCAGCCTTCTTCGCAGGCGCTGCCTTCTTGGCAGGTGCCTTCTTCGCTGCAGCTTTTTTGGCTGGGGCAGCTTTCTTGGCCGGAGCGGCCTTCTTCGCGGGAGCTTTCTTTGCAGCGGCTTTTTTCGCTGGAGCTTTCTTTGCAGTTGCCATGATTGAGGATCCTTATAGAGTTAATTAACTTGTCCTCTAGTGATCGCCTCGCAGCTTTCACTATCAGACAGAGCGGATGCTACTGTAAAAATAGCAATTTCTCCAGTGAAAAATGCATTTTTACGTGAGGAAAAACACGCACTCCGCTCTGACGGGATGTAAAAACCTGTTGCGCTCATATTTTCGGAGCACCTAAATCGGGCTTTTTCGGCCGCGCTGAGAAGAACATCGACATCCAAAAATGGATCACGCCGCAGGCCAGTCACTCGTTTTTCTGCACCACGTCGCCTCCTAGGCAGACTCCTAAAGACAGAGCAATTGCGGGGGGCACAAACGCATATCTCCTGGCCAAAGCGGGCGAGACATTCGCCAATAAAAATAGAGATTCTCTCAAAGCAACCACTGAAGCAAACGCCACGAAATAGCCCCGAGCGAGCAGGACGCGGGCATCCAGTGGGAGAGAATTTTTTTCACCTAATGCGAGAGAAATCACGGGTAACACCGCGCTGCCATACAACATTTCACTGGCAAAGCCCATTGGGCCACGCGCCAGTGGAGGCTTGGTGGTTTTCAGCCCGGAGACCAGAAACCGAAGTGATCGTCTAAGCAAGCATCGCCAGCAAGCCCGCGCTGGAGACTCTAAAACTTTGGCCTCACACCAGAAATAATCACGCCGGCGAAACCGATCACTATGCCCACGATTTCAAGCTTTGAAGGGCGCTTGCCAAAGGCCAAACCGATCGAAGCCACCATCATTGGCACGACCGCAATGAAGGTGGCAATGAGGTCAGTACGACGCCTTTCACTGCGCAAGCAAGCATCAAACCGCCTATGACGAGCGCGTTGCGCCAAAACCACGGTCGGAAACCACTTTTTTGGAATCTGGGCGCTTTTTCTCTTATGAGACGCAGAAAAAGCATCAGCAGCTCACTTGCTGAGCAGCCTGCGAGAGAATCATGCTTTGCAGTGCTTGCGCTTGGTGCGTTGTGCACTAGGCGCGGCGATGAAGATTGTGAGAAACAAGTCGCCTGCGGCCGTCTTGAAACCTGCGCGGAATGCTATTAAAAAGTGAGTGACTATCATGACAGATTCAGTGTGTGACCTGTGCGATACCCATGAAGCTGAGTTCGCTAGTAGCAATGCCAAGCAACTGCGCCTGCTGCCTGATGTCTACAAAAGCTATGGCGGCGTGATGAGCTTTCACGGCCAAGCCCACACGTTGCGCTGCCCAGAAGACAACTCCCGCGTACGCGAAGCCGTTGCACAGCCCGGTGCAGGGCGCGTGCTCGTGGTCGATGGCGGCGGCATGCTACGCCGAGCTTTGGTCGGCGGCAATCTAGCCGTCACCGCCGCGAAAAACGGCTGGGCGGGCATCTTGGTGCATGGTGCGGTGCGCGATATCGCGGAGCTGCGTGTAGCGTCTCTCGGTATCAAAGCATTGGCGCTGTGCCCCCTGCGCACCGATAAGCGTGGCTTGGGCGATGCCGGCGTGCCCGTTATGGTCTCCGGCTATCTCGTGCAGCCGGGGGATTGGGTGTATGCGGATGAGGATGGCGTGCTGATTAGCGGAGTGGCTTTGCACTAAGCCAAATCCGACTGGATGATCAAGAAGCGTCTTTAGTCAGCTAACAACACCACCAACACATGCCTTCCCTCGCCCGCGAGGATGTTGTACGTGCGGCACGCAGCCAAAGTATCCATCGTCTCTAGGCCAATGCGCGCTTGCATCAGGGCTTTCTGATGAATCGGTGGCGGAAAGCGCAGCTTGCTGCCGCTGCCGAAAACGATCAATTCAGGCTGGAAAGCGGCCAGTTGCTCAAAATGCGTGGCGGCGAGTTGCTCGAACGAAACGCCTGGCCAATCAAGCCGCTCACCT